>NZ_JAAGPO010000060.1:0-55119 GCF_017104825.1 Burkholderia sp. Ac-20345
TGACTTCGGGCCGGCGCCTGCGTCCGGCAAGGCCGTGCGCACGGCGCCGGCCGAGGCGGTCGGCCGCGCGGTGTTCGGCGGATCGAACCATCCGCAGCTCGAAGCATGCTTCCGCGCCGCGCAGGCCAGTTTCCCGAATCTTTACCCCGACTACGCGCCGCGCATCGAGCGGCACATCCGGCAACTGGTGCCGCTGAAGCTCGCGACGGTCGCGACGATCGGCGACGGTGCGCTGGAGACGGCAGGCAACCTCGTCGAAGCCGTCGCGGCGACGACGCGCGAGTTCAACGAACTCGGCGCGGCCGACATGATGGCCGGCATGCTCGCGCAGGCGACGCGCAAGGCCGGCATGTTCGAACGCTGGTTCGGCGCGGCGTCGGGCCAGGTCGACTACCGTGCGGCGATCGGGGCGCTCAAGCAGTCGCTCGGCTTCTTTCCACGCCGTACCGAGGAACTCGCCGCGAAGGTTCGCCATGCGGAAGAAAACCTCGTGGTCGTGCTCGCGGCGCTGAGCGCGGTGTCGGACGTCGTGCGCGCCCCGGACGATGCGGGTGTCGAGCGCACGCTGTTCGACCGCCGCAACATCGTCGGGCAGGCGGTGCAGCAGATTCGCATGCAACCCGCGCGATTGCGCGGGCTCGACGAGCGCGTGACCGATCTGCTGTCGCGCGCCGATCACCTGATGAACGTCGTGCTGCCGGCGGCATTGGCGGCGCGGCCGCAGCGCTGAGCGCACGGCACGAACGGAACGAACGGCACGAATGCGCGCGCGGCGGCGCGCGTGTTCGCTGCGCAGGCCACGCCGCGTCACGCCAATTCGCGTGCACCGGCGCGAGTCTGCTATCTTCCCGGGCATCTCATTGCTTTCCCGCCGATTCTCCATGACCGACCGCATCGTTGCCGCATTCGATTTCGACGGCACCATCACGACGACCGACAGCTTTCGCCATTTCGTCCGCTACGCGGTCGGCACGCCGCGCTTCGCGTGGGCCGGATTGTGTGCGCTGCCGTGGATCGTCGCGATGAAGGCCGGGCTGCTGTCGCGCGGCGACGCGAAGGCGAAGTTCGCGTCGTTCGCGTTCGGGCCGGTGCGCGAGGACGCGCTCGATGCGCAGGCGCGCACGTTCGTCGACACCTATCTGCCGGGCCTCGTGCGTCCGGAAATGCTCGAACGCATCCGCGAGCATCGGGCACGCGGGCACGAGGTCGTGCTGGTGAGTGCGTCGCCGTCGCTGTATCTGGAGAAGTGGGCGAAGACGGCCGGCTTCGATGCGGTGCTCGCGACGCGGCTGGCGTTCGAGCGCGGCACCTTCGCCGGGCGGCTCGATGGCGAAAACTGCTGGGGGCCGCAGAAGGTCGTGCGGCTGCGCGGGTGGTGGGGCAACCGGCCGCCGAAGCAGTTGTTCGCGTACGGCGACAGCCGCGGCGACAAGGAAATGGCCGAGCTCGCGAACTGGTCGTGGATCCGCGGGCAAGGGCCGATGCCGCCGATCGGCGAGTGATGCGGTGCGTTACGCGTCCGCCTGAGCCTGGCGCGTACCACGCGACGCGCGATAACCGCCCCAGCGATTCGCCCGCGCAAACGTGCCGACGTCGTTGAAGCGCACGCCGACTTCACGCAGCGCCGCATGCGCGGTGCGCGCGGTCAGCTGGCGGATGTAGAACGGGTCGCGCACCACGAAGTGATGGATCGCGTGCGTGCTGCCGAAATTGAAGCAGAACAGCTGGAACGGCAGCATCCACCACGGGTTGAGCACTTGCGTCTGCTGGATCACGTTGCGTGAATCGATGTCGCCGAAATAATGCATGTTCGAGCTGACGAAGTTGATGCAGAAGCTGCGCACGAAGTTCGGCCCGAGCCACACCACGGCCAGGAAATCGACGACGCTCATCACGCGCTCGACGAGGGCCGGCACCGTCACCGGGTAGCCGAACGCATGCAGTGCGAACAGGCCGGCGTGATAGACGATGAACGCATGCCACAGCACGTAATACACGTGACCGACCGGCATGTACGACGACACCTGCTCGACGCGCAACTGCAGGCGCTCCGACGGATCCTGCACCGGCTGCGCCGCCACGTACTGCTTCACCTTGCGGCGCATCGCGGCCGGCCGCAGCACGACCGCGAGCATGCCGTCCGCGATCATCAGCAGGCGCTTCACGCCCCAGCGCTCGCCGTTGGTGATGCCGAATTCCTCGAGATCCGATTCGCCGCCCGACACCTTGTGGTGGTGCAGGTGCATGCGCCGCCGCGTCCACGGGTTGATCGTGCCGGGCCGCGTGAGCCAGCACAGCGCCATCATCAGGTGATAGGCCCACGGCGTCTTCTTGAAGTACATCAGGTGGATCAGGTCGTGCTCGAGCTCGTGGATCAGCGACGTGACGAACGCGGCGAGCGGCAGCGCGACGTACCACGCGATCGCGCCGCGCGCATACAGCCAGGCGATCGCGAGCATCGCGCTGACCGAGACGGCCATCACGGTCGCGCCGACGAGGTTCTGGTTGTCGAGCAGCGGAAAGCGCGCGCGGATCGCGTCACTCGCGGCGTTGACCTCGCGGCGGACATACGCGACCTTGTCCGCGTCGTTGCGAAAGGCGGTTCGTGCGGGTTGGCTCATCGACCGGGATTCCTGCGGAAAGGGTGGGGCGCAATGCCGATGGGACAAGCATAGGCGTGCACCGGGCCGCACGCGAGGGCCGCGGGTGCCAATGGTGGTGTCATTTCGGGCCACGATGGCCTGCCGGCGCGGCTAGAGTCTCACCCCGGTGTCATTGGGGGCCAGCGACGCTACAATCCGCCGAAACCGCTCCGGAGTCCGCCGCATGGTCCTGTCCGTCCCGGATGCCGCGCGCCAGCTGAACAAGGCGACGGTGTCGTCCGCGTATGCGCTGTTCATGCTGATGCTGGCGGAGGAGCGCGGCATCGACGGCGGCCGCGTGCTTGCCGGCTCGGGCGTCGAGCGCGACCGGCTCGCGCAGCCCGATGCGCGCATCACGCCGCTGCAGCAGGCGGCGATCGTGTTCAACCTGCTCGACGCGACGGACGACCCGTCGATCGCCATCGAGATCGGCCTGCGCAGCAGCCTGACGAAAGCGGGACTGATCGGCTTCGGGCTGATGAGCTGCGCGACGCTCGGCGAGGCGATTTCGCTCGGCATCCGCTACCTGCCGACCCGCGTGCCGTTCTTCTCGGTGCGGCTCGCGCAGCTCGACGGGATCGTCGACATCGACGTGCTCGAAGCGTTTCCGCTCGGCCGGCTGCGTCAGTTCGCGGTCGAGAACTTCCTGGTCGAGACGGCGATGCTGTTCAATTCGCTGCTGTATCCGGTGCCGGGGCGCACGCTGCAGTCGCGTGCCGAACTCCATTTCGAATGGCCCGAGCCGCCGTGGTTCGACGGTTATCGTGCGCGGCTGCCGCGCTGCCATTTCGACGCGAGCGCGAACCGCATCCGCTGCGATGCCGCGCTGCTGGACGAACCGATCGGCACCGCGAATGCGCATACCGCGCAGATGATCGTGCAGCAGTGCGAGGCCGAACTCGCGCGGCTCGGCTATGCGGAAAGCATCGTCGAGCGTGTGCGCAACCTGCTGATCTGCGGCGAGGGCGGCTATCCGTCGGTCGACGACGTCGCGCGCGAGCTGCATGTGTCGGCGCGCACGCTCAAGCGCAAGCTCGCCGAGTACGGCGCGACCTATTCGGCGCTGCTCGACGAGATCCGGCTGCGCGACGCATTGCGGCTGCTCGAAGGTACGCGGCTGCCGGTCGACGAGATTGCCGCGCGCGTCGGCTATACGGATCGCGCCAATTTCACGCGTGCGTTCAAGCGCTGGACGGGCGTCGCGCCGAGCGAGCGGCGCTGAACGCGGGCATGCACCGGCCCGCATGGCGGGCCTGCCGAGTCATGCCGCACGTGTCCCTTCTTCAGACGATCGCAACCCAGTTCGCACCGCGCCCGCCCGGCGCGCGCGCGCGCGGCGACAGCGCGCCGTCGTCCGGCGCGATCGCATACACCGACACGTATTCCGACTGTTCGCCGCAGGCGACGAGCCAGCGCCCCGACGGGTCGATCGCGAACCCGCGCGGCTGCGTCTCGGTGGCGGTCGCGTGCGCGGGTTCGAACGTGCCGTCTTCGGTGCGGCGATAGCAGAGCAGGCGGCTCGACGTGCGTTCGCTGACATACGCGAAACGCTCGTCGGGCGTCAGGTGCAGGTCGGCGGCCCAGACGGACGGCTCGACGGGCGCGGGCGGCCGTGCATGACCTTGCGCGAGTTCGGCGATGGCCGGATGGCGTGCGCTCACGTGCGCATCGCCGAGCCGGCCGGTGTCGGGATCGCGCGCGAACGTGGCGAGCGTGGCCTGGAATTCACTGACGACGACGAGCGCACGGCCGTCATCCGCGAATTGCAGGTGACGCGGGCCGAACCCGGCCGGCACGCGCGTTTCGCCGTGTTCGAGCACACGCAGGCCGGCCGCGTCCTCGACGAGCGCGAAGCTGAACACGCGATCCGAGCCGAGCGAACTGACGTACGCGAAACGGTTGTCCGGCGACACGATCACCGAGTGCGCGTTCGCGATGCCGCCCGCGACCTGCAGCGGTGTGCCGTCGCCGTCGCGCACGCGCGCGGCATCGTAGAGGCTCAGCGAATTTCCGCCGTACGACGCGCCGAGCAGCCAGCGGCCGCTGCGGTCGAGCGACAGGTACGCATGGCTGGCGTCGATCGCGGTCGTGCCGATGCGCACGAGCGCGCCGGTGGCCGACACGACGCGGAACGCGACGATCGTCGGCTGTTCGCCGCGCGTCGCGACGTAGAGCCGCGCGCGGTCGGCCTGCACGGCGATCGGCATCGCGACGTCGGCGGCCGGGTAGCGGGCGAGCGGCGCGAGCGCGCCGTCGGCCGCGAGGGAGAACGTGGCAAGGTCGCCGTCGGCGGCATTCGAGACGACGACGGTCAGGCGGTCAGTGTTCGGCATGGCGGAGCATCGAAGCATTCGTGAAGGATTCGTCGGCCGGCAGGCCGCGCGGCGGATCGCTGCGCCGGTGCGTGCGCGCGAACAGCGCGGCGACCGCGGCGACGAGCGAAGCGATCGCGAGCGCATACAGCCCGCCCGTGATCGAACCCGTATGTTGCTTCAGATAGCCGAAAGCCGTCGGCGCGACGAAGCCGCCGAGGTTGCCGACCGAGTTGATCAGCGCGATCACGGCTGCGGCCACGCGCGTGTCGAGATAGCCCTGCGGGATCGGCCAGAACAGCGACGACGCGGCCTTGAAGCCGAGCGCGGCGAAGCAGATCGACGCGAACGACCATACCGGATCGTGCGACGTCGACGCGAACAGCCCGCACGCGGCGAGCACGAGCGCGACCGCGAGCCAGCGCTGCGGATGCTTCCACTTCGACGACAGCACCGCGAAGCCGTACATCGCGCCGATCGCGATCATCCACGGAATCGTGTTGTACAGGCCGACCTGGAAATCGGTGAGGCCGCCCATCTTGCGGATGATCGTCGGCAGCCAGAACGTGGCCGCATAGATCGTCAGCTGGATCGAGAAATACAGGAAGCAGAACAGCATGATCTGCGGATCGCGCAGCAGCGCGGTGGCGCGCACCGGCACGTTCGAGCGGACGTCGCGCGTCGCGCGCTCCTCGTCGAGCGCGTTCTGCAGCGCCGTGCGTTCCTCGGCCGTGAGCCACGTCGCGTCGCGGATATGCGATTTCAGCAGCAGCCAGCTCGCGCCGCACAGCGCGACCGAGAACAGCCCTTCGATCAGGAACATCCATTGCCAGCCTTCGAGGCCGAAGCCGCGAATCGACAGCAGCGCACCGGTGACGGGCCCGGACAGCACCGACGCGAATGCGGAGCCGCCGAGGAAGATCGCCATCGCCTTGCCGCGCTCCTGCGGCGGCAGCCATTGCGACAGGTACAGCACGACGCCGGGGAAGAAGCCGGCCTCGGCCACGCCGAGCAGGAAGCGCAGTGTGTAGAACGACGTGTCGTTCCACACGAACGCCATCGCGGCCGCGACGATGCCCCACGTCGCCATGATCCGGGCGAGCCACACACGTGCGCCGTAGCGCTGCATCAGCAGGTTCGACGGCACTTCGAACAGCGCGTAGCCGACAAAGAACAGCCCGGCGCCGAGGCCGTACGCGGCCGCGCCGATGCCGATCGACGCTTCGAGGTGACGATCGACGAAGCCGACGTTTACGCGGTCGATGTAGTTCGTGATGAACATGATCAGCACGAGCGGCAGCACATGCCACTTCACTTTCGAGACGGCGGACGCGAGCGGGTCGCGTCCGGGCAGGGCGGGCGAGGGCGGGTTCAAGGGTGTCTCCGGTCGGGCGGCGGCGGACGGAGCGGGTGCTCGCGTCAGCGTCTGGATGGCGGTCTGTGTAGTATGTCGTCGTATGACATGGTACGCCTGAGTGCCGATGAAGACGTCGCGGGTTTACCCGGAAATTGCCCAGATATTGGGGAATTTCATGAGATTCGTCGATTGTTCATTCATGTCTGATGACGTATGACATGAAATGAGTATGCGCTAACCACTGGACACCAGGTTGCGACCCGCGTGTGCGCGGGCATCGACCGGGCAAGCCCGCCTGCGCTTGCAGTCGCGGCCGCTATGCCATCGACACGACGCTGTTGAGCAGCGTCTTCACGAGCACGGCCTGCCGCGTCGCGCCCGTTTTCGCGAAGATGCCGCGCAGGTGCGCGCGCGCCGTGTTCTTCGTGATGCCGGTCGCGGCGGCGGCCTCGTCGAGCGTGAGCCCGTCGACGAGCAGCAGCGCGATTTCGGTTTCCATCGGCGTGAGCCGGAACAGCCGGTGCAGCATGTCGCGCGACGTCTGCGGCGACGACGCCGGATCGCGGACGAATACCGCGACGGCGGGCCGGTGCTGGCGGTCCTCCGCGCCGCGGTAGGGCGCGAGCGGGCGCAGCAGCACGCTCAACGGCATCGCGCCGCCGGGGCGCGACAGCGTGGTGGCTTCGATGCGCGCGAGCGCGCCCGCGCGGAAATGCTCGAGCGCGGCCTGCAGCGCCTTCTGCAGCCGGCGCTCGTCGAGCGGGCACGACGCGTGGAGCCGCTCCTGGCGCACGCACAGCCCGTCCTGCTGCTCGATCAGCCGTTCGGCGATGCGGTTGCGCTTGATCACGCGGCCGTCCTCGTCGACGATCGCGGTGCCGACATCGAGCCGGTCGACGGTGCCCGCGTACAGTGCGCGTTCGGCATCGAGCACGTCGAATGCCGCGTGCAGTTCGACCGCCCGCTGCAGGTGCGGCAGCAGCGTCGCGACCTGCGCGCGCTCGGCCGCGTCGAAATCGCGGCCGCCGTGCGCACGGCTCACGAAGAACGCGCATTCGACGCCGCGTTCGCCGCGCAGGTTCACGCCGAGGATGTAGCGCAGGTCGAGCGGCTGCAGGTACTGCCGATAGAAGTCGTGCGCGCGCCACGCAGTTTCGCCGAACAGCCGGTCGGCCGTGAAAACCTGGCCGGGCGGTTGATCGAGAAACGGGCAGAGCGCGTAGAACTGCTCGCTGTACGACGGCTCGCCGGGCAGCAGCGGGCCGTGCGCGGACGCGTTGATGATGAGCCCGTGCCGTGCGCCGCCCGGATTGCGCAGCACCAGGGTCGTGAAGCTCGCGTCGAGCCGCACGCGGACGGCTTCGAGAAAGCCGGCCCACGGGGTCGCTTCCGACGGGCCCTGATAGACGAGCCCGAGCCACGCGCTGAGTTCGCGCGCCGTCCACGCCGCGTCGTCGAAACCGTCATGTGCGGCCGGATCGCCGGGCGCCAGCGCGATGGGCATGCTCGTGTTCTCCTGGTCGGGATGAAGGATTCCCGGACCAGCATACCGGCCGGCCGGCGGCCCGCGTCATCCGAACGGAGTAGGCGACGCGGGCAGGCGGGCAACCGCCGGGTTGCCCGCCTGCGGCGCTTACGCCGCGCGCTCGCGCAGCAGGTACGCGACGATGCGGTCGGCCGCTTCTTCCGGCGACTCGGCCACCGTGTCGACACGCAGTTCGGGCTGCGTGGGCGGCTCGTACGGCGAATCGATGCCCGTGAAGTGCTTCAGCTCGCCGCGCCGCGCCTTCTTGTACAGGCCCTTCGGGTCGCGCCCCTCGGCGACCGCGAGCGGCGTGTCGACGAATACCTCGACGAACTCGTCGGGGCCGGCCAGCGCGCGCGCCATGTCGCGTTCCGCGCGGAACGGCGAGATGAACGACACGAGCGTGATGAGCCCCGCGTCGAGCATCAGCCGCGCGACTTCGGCGACGCGCCGGATATTCTCCACGCGATCGGCCTCGGTGAAGCCGAGATCGCGATTGAGCCCGTGCCGCACGTTGTCGCCGTCGAGCAGGTACGTGTGCTTGCCGAGCGCGTGCAGCCGCTTCTCGACGAGGTTCGCGATCGTCGACTTGCCGGCACCCGACAAGCCAGTCAGCCACACGATGCGCGGCGTCTGCGCCTTCTGCGCGGCACGCGCGGCGCGATCGACGTCGACGGCCTGCCAGTGCACGTTGTGCGCGCGGCGCAGCGCGAAGTGCAGCATCCCGGCGCCGACCGTGTCGTTGGTGAAGCGGTCGATCACGATGAAGCCGCCCGTGTGGCGGTTGCGGTCGTACGGATCGAATGCGACGGGCCGGTCGAAGCTCAGGTTGCACACGCCTATTTCGTTGAGCGCGAGCGTGCGCGCCGCGAGATGCTCGCGCGTGTTCACGTCGATCTTGTACTTCGGCGTCGCGCAGGTCGCGCCGACCGTCTGCGTGCCGAGCTTCACGAGATACGGGCGGCCGGGCAGCAGCGGTTCGTCGTGCATCCACACGAGCGTCGCCTCGAACTGGTCGGCCACCTCGGGCGGCGCATCCGCGCGCGCGATCATGTCGCCGCGGCTGATGTCGATCTCGTCGGCGAGCGTGAGCGTCACCGCATCGCCGGCGCGCGCGATGTCGCTTTCACCGCCTTGCGTGATCACCGACGTGACGCGGCTTTCCTTGCCGGACGGCAGCACGCGCACGCGCTCGCCGACACGGATCTCACCCGATGCGATGCTGCCTGCGTAGCCGCGGAAATTCAGGTGCGGGCGGTTGACCCACTGCACCGGCAGCCGGAACGGTTCGTCGCGCGTCACGCGCGCGGCGAGCGGCAGCGTGTCGAGATGCTGCATCAGCGTCGGGCCTGCGTACCACGGCATCCGCGCGCTCGGCGCGATCACGTTGTCGCCGCGCAGCGCCGACATCGGAATGCTGACGATCTCCGCCAGCCCGAGCTCGGCCGCGAACGCGCGATAGTCGGCGTCGATGCGCTCGAACACGGCGCGGTCGTAGTCGACCAGGTCCATCTTGTTGATCGCGAGCACCACGCGCTTGATGCCGATCAGCGCGACGAGATGGCTGTGGCGGCGCGTCTGCGTGAGCACGCCCTTGCGCGCGTCGATCAGGATCACGGCGAGATCGGCGGTCGACGCGCCGGTGATCATGTTGCGCGTGTACTGCTCGTGGCCGGGCGTGTCGGCGACGATGAACTTGCGGCGTGCGGTCGCGAAGAAGCGGTAGGCGACGTCGATCGTGATCCCTTGCTCGCGCTCGGCCGACAGGCCGTCGACGAGCAGCGCGAAATCGAGTTCGCCGCCCTGCGTGCCGACTTTCTTCGAATCGGCTTCGAGCTGCGTGAGCTGATCGTCGAACAGCATGTTCGATTCGTAGAGCAGGCGGCCGATCAGCGTGCTCTTGCCGTCGTCGACGCTGCCGCACGTGATGAAGCGCAGCAGGTCCTGGGTTGGCGTGTGCGCTTCGTCGGCAGCGCGGGTATCGGGTGCGTGGCGCGCGAGCGTGTCGGGCGCGGTGAGTACGTGTGCCATCAGAAATATCCCTCCTGTTTCTTCTTTTCCATCGAACCGGCCGAATCGCTGTCGATCAGTCGTCCTTGCCGTTCGGACGTGCGCGTCTCGCGCATCTCCTGCAGGATGTCGTCGAGCGACGTCGCGTCGCTGTCGATTGCGCCCGTCAGCGGATAGCAGCCGAGCGTGCGAAAGCGCACCTTGCGCATCCGCGGCACTTCGCCTTCGCGCAGCGGCAGGCGTTCGTCGTCGACCATGATCAGCGCGCCGTCGCGTTCGACCACGGGCCGTTCCTTCGCGAAGTAGAGCGGCACGATCGGGATGTCGTGAAGCTGGATGTACTGCCAGATGTCGAGCTCGGTCCAGTTCGAGATCGGGAACACGCGCAGGCTTTCGCCCTTGCGCTTGCGCGCGTTGTACAGCGACCAGAGTTCGGGGCGCTGGCGCTTCGGGTCCCAGCGGTGCTGTTCCGAGCGCAGCGACACGATGCGCTCCTTCGCGCGCGACTTCTCCTCGTCGCGGCGAGCGCCGCCGAACGCGGCGTCGAAGCCGTAGTGATCGAGCGCCTGCTTGAGCCCCTGCGTCTTCCACACGTCGGTGTGTACGGCCGAGCCGTGCGTGAACGGATTGATGCCGTTCGCGACGCCGTCGGGGTTGATGTGCACGCGCAGGTCGAGGCCGAGGCGCGCGGCCGTCTCGTCGCGAAACGCGATCATCTCGCGGAACTTCCAGGTCGTATCGACGTGCAGCAGCGGAAAGGGCGGCTTTGCCGGGTAGAACGCCTTCATCGCGAGATGCAGCATGACCGAGCTGTCCTTGCCGATCGAGTACAGCATCACCGGGTTCTCGCTCTCGGCGACCACCTCGCGCATGATGTGGATGCTTTCGGCCTCCAGCCGCTCCAAGTGGGTCAACATCGTTCGTCTCCTTGTTTCATGCCGGTGCCGCGCGACATGTGCGGCGTTTCGTGCATGACACCGACGGTATCGAGCGAGCGGCATGCCGCTCTTCGTCCGGGTGGACTAAACCGCGGTGCGGCGGTGGAGCGGATCTTTCCTTAGTCCACCCGGACGAAGTGGCGCGCGGCGGCGGCGCTTAAGGTGAGCGCTCGACCATCGGCGGAGACGACACATGACGGACGACACACGTGCCACGCAATTGCTTTCGGGCCAGACCTGGGCCGATTTCTGCGACACCCTGAAACGCAGCGGACAACAGATCCTGCGCGCCGAGGCGCCGGACGATCCGCTGACGCGCGCGGAAGGATTCCGCTACCTGAGCCGGCTGATGCGCATCGCGCTCGAAATGCACGTCGAGTTCGCGGACGGCGCATGGCCCGGCTTTTTCTCGCCGTCGCACGAGACCGCGAAGATCGGCGCCGACAATCCCGACAACCTGTACCAGTACGCGCGTCTCGACGGCCGCTGCGAATACCGCGTGACGGGGCGGCGCGGCACGGTGGCGTACCTGAGCTTCGGCACGCAGAAGGGCGGCTACGAGACCGACGGCAAGATGCTGCAGACGGGCTTTCTCGATGCGAAGCAGCTCGAGATCGCACCGGACGGCAGCTTCGAGATCGTGCTGAGCGAGACGCCGCGCGCGGGCAACTGGGTACGCATGGAGCCCGGCACCAACGCGCTGCTCGTGCGCCAGACTTTCCTCGACCGGCGCGCGGAAACGCCGGCGCAACTGAAGATCGAGCGCATCGGTGCCGACGATCGCCCGGCGCCGCTCGACCCGCTCGTGCTGCAGGGCGGCCTCACGCGCGCCGCGCAGTTCGTCGAGCAGACGTCGAAGCTGTTCGCGGACTGGGCCGCGAGCTACCGTTCGCACGTGAATGCGCTGCCGCCCGCCGACCAGGCGCTGTGCCAGTCGGTCGGCGGCGATCCGAACATCTACTACTACCACTCGTGCTGGTCGCTGGCCGACGACGAAGCGCTCGTGATCGACGTCGACACGGTGCCCGACTGCGATTTCTGGAACGTGCAGCTCAACAACTACTGGATGGAGTCGCTCGATTACCGGCACTTCGATATCTGCGTGAACAAGCACAGTGCGCGGCTGAATGCGGACGGCGGCGTGACGGTGGTCGTCGCGGCCGCGCGGCCGGGCGACGCGAACTGGCTCGATACGGCCGGGCATCGCACCGGCACGATCTGCTGGCGCTGGGTGGGCGCCGCGCAGCCGGTGCATCCGCGCACGCGGGTGGTGAAGCTTGCGACGTTGAAGGAGGCCGCATGAACGCGCCGCGTGACCGGACCCGCACGCTGCTCGCAGCCGACGGGTTGATTGCCGAAGCCGTGTCGCGCACGGGGGGACTGACCGCATTCGGCGACGGGCCGTATCGCGAGGCGCTCGACGTGATGTGCGCATCGCTGGTCGACGAAGCGAACCTGTCCGCGCGCGGTGCTGAGATGATGCGCGAGAAGCTCGTCGGCCAGCTCGTGAACCGGCTCGTCGTCGAGTATTACTTTCGCCGCCATCCGGAGATCGCGGAGATCGAAATCGACGATCCGCTCGTGATCGTCGGCTTGCCGCGCACGGGCACGACGCTGCTGCAGCGGCTGCTGGCCGTCGACCCGCGCTTCCACACGGCCGCGTGGTGGGAAACCCGCTACCCGGCGCCGCTCGCGGGCGAGACGCTTGCCGAGCCGACGGTGCGCATTGCACGTGCGCAGGCCGAGGTCGCGACGATGATCGACTGCATTCCGCAGATCCTGACGATCCATCCGCTCGATGCGATGCTCGCCGACGAGGAGTTCATGCTGATGGAGCATTCGTTCGTGTGCGCGATGGATTCGTATGCGAACGTGCCGCGCTACACGGCGTGGCTCGCGCGGCAGGATCTCACGCCGGTCTATACGTACCTGAAGCGGATGCTGCAGTTCCTGCAGTGGCAGAAGGCGCAGCGCGGTGTCGCGCCGGCCGCGCGCTGGCTGCTGAAGACGCCGCAGCACCTGTATGCGCTCGACGTGCTGTGCCGCGTGTTCCCACGCGCGCAGGTCGTGCTGACGCACCGCGATCCGGCGCAGACGATTCCGTCGATGGCGAGCATGGCGCACACGCTGTGGCAGATGTATGCGGACGATCCCGATCCGCTCGCCGTCGGCGCGCAGTGGAACGCGGGGATGGCGCGCGCGATCGGCGCGGCGATGGCCGCACGCGAGGCGCTGCCGGCCGACCGGTTCCTCGACGTGCGTTTCGAGGACACGGTGTCGAATCCGCTCGGCGTTGCGGAGGCCGTATACGCGTTTGCCGGAATGCCGCTCGATGCGCGGCAGCGCACGGCGATGACGGACTGGATGGCGCGCAACGGCCGCGACAAGCGTGCCGCGCACGACTATTCGATCGCGCGCTTCGGCTTCACCGATGCGCAGCTCGCGCGCGACTTCGCCGCGTATCGCGCGCGGCACCTGCGGGCGGCCGGCTGACGGCATGGCTCGCGAGACCAACGACAACCAGGAGACAACCCATGTTGCTGAAGGACAAGATCGTCGTGATTTCCGGGATCGGGCCAGGGCTCGGCGTGAAGCTCGCCGTCGAGGCGGCGCGCGAGGGCGCACGCGGCGTCGTCGTCGCGGCGCGCACGATGGAAAAGCTCGACGACGCCGAAGCGCGTATCCATGAACTCGGCGTCGACTGCGACGTGCTGAAGGTGAAGACCGACATCACCGATCGTGCACAATGCCGGCAGCTCGCGACGCAGGCCGTCGAGCGCTTCGGCCGGATCGACGCGCTCGTGAACAGCGCATTCGTGCACGGCACGTTTCCGGAACCGGTGGAGGAAGCCGACCTCGATGGCTGGCGCGCGGTGTTCGACACCAACGTGTTCGGCACGATGGCGCTCACGCAGGAAGTCGTGCCGCACATGAAGCGGCAAAAGCGCGGCGCGATCGTGATGATCAACACGCAGGCGACCCGCAAGCCGTTTGCAGGGGAAGGCGGCTACGCTGTATCGAAGGGCGCGCTTGCGGTTGCGGCAAAATACCTGGCGCGCGAACTCGGCGTGCACGGCATTCGCGCGAACAGCATCCACATGGGGTGGATGTGGGGCGTGCCGACCCAGACGTATTTCCGGCAGGCGGCCGCCGAGTACGGGATGACGGAAGAACAGATCATCGCGCCGATCGCGTCGAACATCGCACTCGCGAAGCTGCCGACCGACGACGACTGCGCACGCGCGGCGCTGTTCCTCGCGTCGGATTACGCGAACGCGGTGACGGGCGCGACGCTCGACGCGAACGGCGGCGATTTCATGCCCTGACGACGGAGCAAAGGAACATGCAGGACAACCACGACGCACAACATTTCTTTGCGTTCAACGGCGACGCGGACGGGCTGTGCGCGCTTCAGCAGCTGCGGCTCGCGGAGGGCGTGCACGGCGCGCTCGTGACCGGCGTGAAGCGCGACATCAAGCTGCTCGAGCGGATCGACGCGTGTGCGGGCGACATCGTCACCGTGCTCGACGTGTCGCACGACCAGAATCGCGATGCGTGCGCGCGACTGCTGCGCGATGGCGCGACGGTCCGCTATTTCGATCATCACTTCGCGGGCGAGCTGCCCGACGATCCGCGCTTCGACGCGCATATCGACACGGCGGCCGACGTCTGCACGAGCGCGATCGTGAACCGTTATCTAGGCGGCCGGCACGTACGCTGGGCGATCGTCGCGGCGTTCGGCGACGAACTGCCGGCGCTTGGCCGCACGCTTGCGCGCGAGCACGGGATCGACGACGCCGAACGCGACACGCTCGCCGAACTCGGGCTCTACCTGAACTACAACGCGTACGGCGAGTGTGTCGGCGATCTGCATTTCGACCCGGCGGCGCTCGCCGACGCGATGCTGCCCTGCGTCGATCCGCTCGATTTCGTGCGCGAGACGGCTGTGTTCGCCGCGCTGCGCGACGGCTACCGCGACGACATGGCGCGTGCGTGCGCACTCGCGCCGCTGCGCGAGGTGCCCGGTGCGACGCTGGTCCGGATGCCTGATCATCCATGGGCGCGGCGCGCGACGGGCATGCTCGCGAACGAGCGGATGCGCGACGCGCCGCATGCGGCGCTCGCGGTGCTGTCGCCGCGCGCGGACGGCGGGCTCGTCGTCAGCGTGCGCGTGCCCGACGGCCGGCCGCTCGGCGCCGACGAGTTCTGTCGCGGTTTTCCGACCGGCGGCGGGCGCAAGCGCGCGGGCGGCATCAACCATCTGCCGGAAGACGAGTTCGACGCGTTCGCCGAGCGATTCGAGGCGGCGTTCAGGCTCGATTGACGCAGCGGGCTGCGATGACGCGCACGCCGTGCAGCCATCGCACGGCGTGCGCATCGTGGCCCGATTAGCCGGTCGCGCCCGCGAGCACGGCCGGCACGTTGTGACCGTAGCAGCGCTCCTCGACACGCTCGGCGATGCGCCAGCCCTGGGCGGTGCGCACGAATCGATCGACGTACCAGAGCCCGAGAAACATCACCTGCGTGCTGCCGTCCGGCAGCGCGACTTCCATCGGATTGAAGCAGATCGTGCGGCCACGCGCGGTATCGCCGTCGAGCCGGATCGACAGGTTGCCGACCATGTGCTGGTACCGCGGAAACTGCGGCAGCACAGTGCGCAGCCACGCCTTCACCTCCGGATAGCGGCCGGCGATGCCGCCCATCGCGCGATAGTCGATCGCGGCATCAGGTGTGAACACCGCGTCGAGCGCGTCGAAGTCGCGCGTGTCGATCGCTGTCGAATACGCGACGACCAGCTCGCGGATGTCGTGATGGTCGGACAGCGTTTGCAGATCGGGCATGGGCGGCTCCCGGTCACGCGCTGTTGCGCCGGCGTGCCGCATGGACCGCTTCGGCGCGCTGCTTCACGTCGAGTGCGCACTGGTCGAAGCCCTGTTTCACCCACGCACCGTGGTTCTGCATGATCGTGTCCGCGTTGACGCCGAGGAACTGGTCGGTCGTGAAGTAGCGGCAGCGCTCCGCGCCGGTCGCATCGATGTACTGGTCGCGGCGCGCGGCGTCCTTGTTGTCGTCGGTCGGGCGCTGCTCCCACGACAGCAGGCGTTCGGGTTCGTACGCGACGAGGATCTCGTTGACCGGAATCACGGTCTCCGTGCCGGGAATGCGCACCTGCATGTGCACGAAATCGCCGAGCTTGCCGGTTGTTTCGAAGCCGACGCAAAACGTGTTCCATTCACCGTAGCGCGGGAAGTCGGTCAGCACTTCCCACACGACGGAGGCCGGCGCGTCGATGTCGACGGTGATCGAGGTGACGAGATTCGAGGGTTTGGTCATGGCGGCGTATCGGATGAAGCCGCGCGTACCCGGGTGGCGGGCAGCGTCGCGGGGGTCGGAAGGATTCGCGCCGGTATCGGTCGGCGCGCGTGACGGGTGCGGCTCGGGACGTGCGGGGGCGTTCGGGGCCGGCACGTCCCGCGCAGCGCGGCACACCCGACATCGAGCGTAGGCCGGCGCCTGAGGTGAAGAATCGTCGGAATGGACTAAGGCGTTTCACCGGGGGCAGCAGGGGTGGGCGATTGCCGTGACCGCGGCGGCATGGGCACGCCGGTGCGTCGAGCGTCGACACCAGGCGACGCAGCCGCGACAATACGGGTCTCTTCCCGCTTTCGTCATCGAGGTGCCCGTGCCTGCCAAGTCGTCCGTTGCTCCCGCGATCGTCTGGTTCCGCGACGATCTGCGCGTGACCGACCAGCCCGCGCTGACGCGCGCGGTCGCGTCGGGCCGGCCGCTCGTCTGCGTATTCGTCGACGATACGGGCGACGGCGCCGGGCGAGCGCTCGGCGGCGCGGCGCGCTGGTGGCTGCACGGGTCGCTGGCCGGGCTCGACGCGGCGCTTGCGCGTCATGGCGGGCGCCTGCTGCTGCTGAGCGGCGACGCGCCGCGCGAGATCGAACGTGTCGTGCACGACACGGGCGCGGAAGCCGTGTACTGGAACCGCCGCTATGCGCAACCGCAGCGCGACGCCGACGCGGCGCTGAAGGCGGCGCTCAAGGCGCGCGGCGTCACGGTCGAGAGCAGCAATGGCAGCCTGCTGAACGAGCCGTGGGAGGTGCTGACGGGCAGCGGCGGGCCGTACCAGGTGTTCACCGCGTACTGGCGTGCTGCGCGGCGCGATCGCACGGTCGCCGCGCCGTTGCCGGAACCCGACCGGATCGCGTTTCATCCGTGGCCGAAAATCGTGAAAGACCGCGCGCTGGCGCTCGATGCGCTCGCCTTGCGTCCTCCGGTGCCGGATTGGGCCGGCGGCCTGCGCGACGCATGGCCCGCGCCCGACGAAGCCGGGGCACACGCCCGGCTCGACGCCTTCCTGACGACGTCGCTTGCCGGCTATGCGGATGCGCGCGACCTTCCCGACCGTCCCGCGACGAGCCGGCTGTCGCCGTTCCTGCGCTTCGGCAACGTATCGCCGCGACAGGTGTGGCATGCGGTGCAGGGCGCCGCAAGCGCGGGCGGCGCGGCGGTTGCCGCGGACGCCGACAAATTCCTGAGCGAACTCGGCTGGCGCGAGTTCAGCTACACGCTGCTGTATCACTTCCCGGCACTCGCGACCGACAACTTCCGCGCGCAGTTCGACGCGATGCCGTGGCGCGACGACCCCGCCGCGCTGCACGCATGGCAGCGCGGGCTGACCGGCTATCCGCTCGTCGATGCGGGCCTGCGCGAACTGTGGACGACCGGCTGGATGCACAACCGCGTGCGGATGGTCGTCGCGTCGTTCCTGATCAAGCACTTGCTGGTGGACTGGCGCGCGGGCGAAGCGTGGTTCTGGGACACGCTGGTCGACGCCGATCCCGCCAACAACGCGGCGAGCTGGCAGTGGGTGGCCGGCTGTGGCGCCGACGCCGCGCCGTATTTCCGCATCTTCAATCCGGTCGCGCAGGGGCAGAAGTTCGACCCGGACGGCGCGTACGTGCGGCGTTGGGTGCCCGAGCTTGCCGGCCTCGACAACGCATCGATCCATGCGCCGTGGGAAGCGTCGCCGCTGGAGCTCGATGCGGCCGGCGTGCGGCTCGGCGTCGACTATCCGGCGCCGCTCGTCGAGCATGCGGCCGCGCGTGCCCGCGCGCTCGATGCGCTGGCTGCATTGCCGAAGCGCCGCTGACCGCACGCGCCGGCTTGCCGCATCAATTGCAGAACGCGACGTGTTCGAGCAGCGCGTACGCGACACCCGAATCGAAGTAGGCCGCGCCGCACCACGCGACGAAAGCGAGCGTGCCGGCGGCCAGCGCCGCGCGGATCATGCCCATGCCGCGTTGCCCGATGCCGGACGCGCGACGCGCGCGTCGTTGATCGGCAGGTGCAGCAACGCCGCGAGGATGCCGAGCGCGATCGAGCCGATCCACAGCGGCATGTACGAATGCGTCGCGTCGTACACGATCGCGCCGAGCCAGACGCCGAAGAAGCTGCCGAGCTGGTGCCCGAAGAACACGAAGCCGAACAGCGTCGCGATGTAGCGCACGCCGAACACCTGCGAGATCACGCCGTTCGTCAGCGGCACGGTGCCGAGCCACGTGAACCCCATCACGGCCGCGAACACATAGACGCTCGCGGGCGACAGCGGCGCGGCGACGAACACGGCCATCGTGAGCGCACGCACCAGGTACAGCACCGACAGCACGTACTTGCGCCGCAGCAGCCCGCCGAGATGGCCGCACGCATAGGTGCCGGCTACGTTGGTCAGCGCGATCAGCGCGAGCGCGACGCTCGCGTGGCGCGCCGGCAGCCCGTGGTCGAGCAGGTAGGCGGGAAGATGCGTCGCGATGAACGCGAGCTGAAAGCCGCACGCGAAGAAGCCCGCGTTCAGCAGCCAGAAGCCGCGATGCGCGAACGCCTCGCGCACGGCTTCGCCGATCGACTGGTCGGGGCCGGCGGCGCCGCCGGCAGCCTGCGCGGGCCGGTCGCGCAGCAGGACGGCGAGCGGTGCAAGCAGCGCCGCGACGAGCGCCAGCGCGATGAACGCATGCCGCCAGCCGATGCCGCCGATCAGCTCCTGCGCGACGGGCACCATGCAGAACTGGCCGAGCCCGCCGATCGCGCCTGCGACGCCGAGCGCCCAGCCGCGCCGGTCGGGCGGAAACAGGCGGCTCAGCGCGCCATAGATCGATGCGAATGCCGAACCCGACAGCGCGACGCCGATCACGAGCCCGGCGCCGACCGTGAACATGCCCGTCGTCGCCGCATGCGCCATCGTGACGAGCCCGGCCGCGTACAGCAGCATCCCGGCGACGATCACGCGCAGCGAGCCGAAGCGATCGGCGACCATGCCCGTGAACGGCTGCGCGACGCCCCAGATCAGGTTCTGCAGCGCCAGCGCGAGCCCGAACGCTTCGCGCGACCAGCCATGATCGAGCGACACCGGCGCGAGGAACAGGCCCTGCACGTGGCGGATGCCGAGCGCGGCGCCCATGATCAGGCCGCCGGCCAGGACGGGCAGCCAGCGGCGACGGACTTCCTGCTCGATCGGGGTCATGCGTGTCTCCTGAGGATGGCGCGCGGCAAAACGGCCGCGCTCGATCCGATTAGACGATCGGGCCCGTCGTCGCTCAAGCGATCATTCGGTCAGGTTGGCATGCGTGCGGGGAATGCGACGCGTGGCGCGCGGGGTGGGGCGGGAGCGCCCGGCAACGGTCGGGCTTGTTTGCAGCGGCCGCGCCGGCTTATGCCGACGCCGTGTCGTGCGCACGCATCGCGGCATCGCATTCGGCCGCTTCGGCGAGCATCCAGTCGCGGACCTCGGCGACTTCGCGGCGCGGGGCCGGATCGTGCTGGAACAGCCAGTAGCCGTACGCATCCGACAGCGCTTGCGTGTGCGGCCCGAGCACCGCGAGCCGGCCGTCCGCGAGCATCGGCGCGACCAGCGCGAGGCGCCCGAGCGCGACGCCCTGGCCCGCGATCGCGGCCTGGATCACCTGGTCGTACTGGTTGAAGCGCAGCACGCCTTTCGGGCGCGCGTCGCCGAGCCCGGCCGCGTGGAGGTGCGCGCGCCACTGCAGTTGCGGCTGCGGCGGCCCGTCGAATTCGAGCAGGACGTGGTCGGCGATCGCGGCCGCGTTCGTGACGGGCCGCCCGGCGAGCGCAGGATGGGCGACCGGCACGACGATCTCGTCGAACAGGCGCAGCGCGCCGGCCGGCGCGCGGTCGCGCGGACAATAGCGGATGCCGAGGTCGATGCCTTCGGCGCGCAAATCGAGTACCTTGTCGTTCGCGGCGACGCGCAGGTCGATCTCCGGCAGGCGCGCCTGCAGCCGCCCGAGCCGCGGCAGCAGCCACAGCGCGGTGACGCCGATGCTCGCGGTGATCGTGACGGGCTGGCGCTCGCGCGTGGCGGCGAGCGACGCGACGGTGTCCTGCAGGCTGTGCAGTACCGCATCCGCGACGCGAAACAGCCGCTCGCCTTCGGGCGTGAACGCGATCTTCCGGTAGCCGCGCTGCAGCAGCGCGACGCCGAGATGCGCTTCGAGCGCGTGCACCTGGCGGCTGACCGCCGATTGCGTGACGCACAGGTCCTGCGCGGCGAGCGTGATGCTCATGCGGCGGCCGACGGCGACGAAACCGCGGACGAGGTCGAGCGACGGGAGACGAACGAGCGGCGTTGACATGCGCGTGACTCATGCGAACGGAGCAGCAAGATTGGTTGAGAACGCGGGGCGCGTCAAGTTCAATGGAGGCTGGCGTGGGCGGCGAAGGACGGGGCGGGAGCGGGCGCACGTGCGTTGACGCCCGGGCCGGCTGCGCAGCGCGGGCATGAGTCGGCACTGACGCGACAACCCGGACGGATCGCGAAGCATGGGACCGGAGACACGATGACGATTTCTAACGAAGGCAACGGAATGACGCAGGGCAGCCGCGCGGCGGACGCATTGCCGCCCGAACCCGTGACGCTGCGCGCTGCCGACGGCTTTGCATTGCGCGGCCATGTATGGCGCCATCGCGGCGGCAGTGTCGCGCGGCCCGTGACGGTCATCAACTGTGCGACGTCGGTGCGTTGCGACTACTACTTTCGTTTCGCGGCCTGGCTGTTCGCACAGGGGCGCGACGTGCTCGTCTACGACTATCGCGGCATCGGCGGGTCGCGCCCGGCGCACCTCGCGAAGCTGCGCGCGAACTGGCTCGACTGGGGGCGGCTCGATTGCGAAGCCGCGCTGCAATACACGCGCGACGCGTTTCCGGGCCAGCCGATCGACGTCGTCGCACACAGCATCGGCGGGTTCGTGCTCGGGCTCGCCGCATCGAACGTACAGGTGCGGCATGCGGTGACGGTCGGCGCGCAGTATGCGTACTGGCGCGATTACCTGCCGGCCGAACGGCGGCGCATGTGGTGGAAGTGGCACGTCGCGATGCCGGTGCTCGCGGCCGTGTTCGGCTATGTGCCCGCGAAGCGGCTCGGCTGGATGGAGGACACGCCGCGCGGCGTCGCGTTGTCGTGGGTGCGCTCGCAGGCGCGCTTCGAGGATGGCTATACGAGCGGCCCGCTCGCCGAACCCGCCGCGAGCCGCGCCGCGTTGCCCGCCCGCTTCGCGGGGCTGTCGGCGCCGATGCTCGCGATCGGCCTCGAAGACGACGGGTTCGGCACGGTCGAGGCGATCGAGCGGCTGGTCGGCTACTACACGGGCAGCGACGTCACGCACCTGCGGATCGCGCCGGCCGACATCGGCGTCGAAGCGATCGGCCATTTCGCGTTTTTCCACAGCCGCTTCACCGAAACACTGTGGCCGCTGGCGCTCTACTGGCTGCAACACGGCGTGCTGCCGGCCGACGCGCCTGGCAACGTGCATGCGCTGCACCCGGCGTCGCGTGGGCGGGGGACGGGCGGCGGCGTGCCGGGTGTCGCCGCGAACGGGTGACAGGGCGGCCGCGTAACGCTGGCGCAGGCCGAGAGGACGAGCGTCAGCGCCGCGCACGGTGCCGGTGTTGACGCCGGCGGGCCGCAACGGCTCGCCGCACCGCCTGATCGATTAACATCGGACGTTTCATTCCACAGGCCGCCGCACGTTGATGCTCGTCCAGCCCGATTCCGCTTCTCCGTCCGACATTCCCCGCGCGTGGCGCATGCAGCGGCTCGCCGCGCCGCCTGCCGCGTCCCGCGCCGGCGTTCAGATCGCGCGTGTCGATTTCGACTGGCGCGTGCCGCTTGCGTCGCCCGCGTATGCGGCACTCAGCGATGACGAACGCGCGCGGGCAGCACGCTTCATGCGGCATGAGGATGCGGTACGCAGCGCCGCGACGCGTGCCGCGCTGCGCGACGTGCTCGGCACGGCCCTCGGCATCGCGCCGCAGGCGGTGGCGATCGTCGTCGACGCGTCGGGGCGACCGTCGCTGGACGACGCGCATCGTGCATCGCTCGACTTCAACGTGTCGCATGCGGGCGACCATGCGCTGCTTGCGTGGGCCCCCGCGGGCCGCGTCGGCGTCGATATCGAGTGCTGCAATCGCGCGACCGACTGGCGTGCGCTGACGCGCGAAGTCTGCGCGCCCGCCGAGGCCGCCTATCTCGACAGCCTGCCTGCTGTCGCGCGCGCCGGCGAATTCATGCGCGTCTGGAGTGCGAAGGAGGCGCTGCTCAAGGCGCTCGGCACGGGCATCGTCGGCGGGCTGAGCGCATTCGCGGTCGTGCCGCCGCGCGATGTCGCGACCCCTGCGACGACGATCGTCGAGCCGGCCGCGCCCGCCGCCGGCGTCGCGGCGTTCGATGCGGTGTGGCTCGATGCGGCGCCAGGCTACGCGGCGTGCGTCGCGTGGACGCGTGCGTGAGCCGGGATCAGCGCGCGGCGCTCATTCGAGCGGCGCGTCGTTCGGCGCCGCATAGCGCGCCTTGATCACGTCGCTCATCGCGAAGTCGAACGACAGCCCCTTCGGCGGCACCGGCTTCATGAACCACCTGTCGTACAGCGCGTCGATCTCGCCGCGCTTCATCAACTGCACGAGCACGCCGTCGACGAGCGCCTTGAACTGCGGATCGTCCTTGCGCAGCATGAACCCGTAGGCTTCCGACGATTGCGGCGTGCCGACGATCTGCCAGTCGGCCGGCTTCGCGGCGAGCTGGCGCACGCCCGCGAGCAGCACGTCGTCCATCATGTACGCGGCCGCGCGGCCCGATTCGAGCGTGAGGCGTCCTTCGCCGTAGTCCTTCGCGCTGATGATCTGCATGTTCATCTTCTTTTCCTCGTTCATCTTGCGCAGCAGGCGCTCGGACGTCGTGCCCTGGTTCGTCACGACCGTCTTGCCGGCGAGGTCCGGGAAGTCGCGGATGCCCGAGCTCGTGCGCGTGAGCAGGCGCGTCGTCGCGACGAAGAAGGTGGTCGAGAACGCGACCTGCGCGTGACGCGCGGCGAGGTTCGTGGTGACGCCGCATTCGAGATCGACCGTGCCGTTCTGCACGAGCGGAATGCGGTTCTGCGACGTGACGGGGATAAAGCGCACCTGCAGGTCGGGCTTGCCGGTGCGCGCCTTCACGGCGGCGATCACGCGGTCGCACAGGTCCTGCGAGAAACCGATGACCTTGCCGTTCGCGTCGGCGTAGGAGAACGGCACCGACGTTTCGCGGTGGCCGATCGAGATCAGGTTGCCCTGCCGGATCTTCTCGAGCGTGCCCGAGAGCGGCTCCGCGGCGAGCGACGCGCCGCATGCGAGTGCGCACGCGGCGAACAGCAGGGGGCGGCCGAACCGGGCGGCGAGTCGTGACGGGAAGGGCATGGCGGTCTCCGTGGCGAATGGTGATTCGTATGTTGCCAAAGACAAAATAATTGCAACAACTGTTAAGCGTCGGATCACACGAGCCGATTCGGCGGGCCGCGCAGGGCATCAGGGAAACTCCCAAGTCGAAATCGGTGAAATACGGGTTGTCTAGACAAGTTGGCGTAGCTACACTTCAATCCATTCCGAACTTGTCTAGACAGGATTGCTCACATGATTACGTTGACCCCCGGCCACCTGACCCTCCCGCAACTGCGCCAGATCGCACGCGAAACCGTGCAACTGACGCTCGATCCCGCCAGCTTCGCGAAGATCGACGCCGGCGCGAAGGCCGTCGCCGACATCGCCGCGAAGGGCGAGCCGGCCTACGGCATCAACACGGGCTTCGGCCGCCTGGCCAGCACGCACATCCCGCACGACCAGCTCGAACTGCTGCAGAAGAACCTCGTGCTGTCGCACGCGGTCGGCGTCGGCGAGCCGATGGCGCGCTCGTCGGTGCGCCTGCTGATGGCACTGAAGCTGTCGAGCCTCGGCCGCGGCCACTCGGGCATCCGTCGCGAAGTGATGGACGCGCTGATCAAGCTGTTCAACGCGGACGTGCTGCCGCTGATACCGGTGAAGGGCTCGGTCGGCGCATCGGGCGACCTCGCGCCGCTCGCACACATGTCGGCCGTGCTGCTGGGCGTCGGCGAAGTGTTCATCCGCGGCGAGCGTGCAAGCGCACTCGACGGTCTGCGCGTCGCTGGCCTCGCGCCGCTGACGCTGCAGGCGAAGGAAGGCCTCGCGCTGCTGAACGGCACGCAGGCGTCGACCGCGCTGGCGCTCGACAACATGTTCTCGATCGAAGACCTGTACCGCACCGCGCTCGTCGCCGGCGCGCTGTCGGTCGACGCGGCAGCCGGTTCGGTGAAGCCATTCGACGCACGCATTCATGAACTGCGCGGCCACCAAGGCCAGATCGACGCAGCCGCGTCGTATCGCGACCTGCTCGAAGGCTCGCCGATCAACCAGTCGCACCGCGACTGCGACAAGGTGCAGGATCCGTACAGCCTGCGCTGCCAGCCGCAGGTGATGGGCGCGTGCCTGGACCAGATGCGCCATGCGGCCAACGTGCTGCTGGTCGAGGCGAACGCCGTGTCGGACAACCCGCTGATCTTCCCGGATACCGGCGAAGTGCTGTCGGGCGGCAACTTCCACGCCGAGCCCGTCGCGTTCGCGGCCGACAACCTCGCGCTCGCCGCAGCGGAAATCGGCGCGCTGGCCGAACGCCGCATCGCGCTCTTGATCGACGCGACGCTGTCGGGCCTGCCCCCGTTCCTCGTGCGGGACGGCGGCGTGAACTCGGGCTTCATGATCGCGCACGTGACGGCTGCCGCACTCGCATCGGAAAACAAGACGCTCGCGCACCCGGCATCGGTCGACTCGCTGCCGACCTCGGCGAACCAGGAAGACCACGTGTCGATGGCGACGTTCGCCGCGCGCAAGCTCGCCGACATCGCGGACAACACGAAGCACATCCTCGCGATCGAACTGCTGGCCGCCGCGCAAGGCGTCGACCTGCGCGCGCCGTACCACACGAGCCCGAAGCTGGCGCCCGTGATGGAAACGATCCGCGGCAAGGTCGCGCACTACGAGCTCGACCACTACTTCGCACCGGACATCGCCGTGATCGCGAAGCTGGTCGGCGAGCGCGCGTTCGCGAAGGTTGCGCCGTTCTCGTTCGCGTCGGAACAGTAAGCCCATGAGCGCGCCGGTCTACCAGGAGATCAAGGATTTCATCCTGGGCCGCATCCACGCAGGCGAGTGGGAGGAGGGCGATCAGGTGCCGTCCGAGAACGAGCTGGCGCGCGAATTCAAGGTGGCGCGCATGACCGTCAACCGCGCGCTGCGCGAGTTGACGGCCGAGCAGGTGCTCACCCGCATGAAGGGCGCAGGCACCTACGTCGCACGGCCGAAGTACGAGTCGACGCTGGTGGCCATCCGCAGCATCTCGGAGGAAGTCGGTGCACGCGGGCATGCGTATCACGCCAGCGTGCTCGGCCTCGACACGATCCGCGCCGACGAGGCGCTTGCCGACGAGATGCAGGTGGCCGTGCGCGCGAAGCTGTTTCATTCGCAGGTGCTGCACTTCGAGAATGACGAGCCCGTGCAGCTCGAAGAACGGTGGGTGAATCCGGCGGTCGCGCCGGATTACGCCGAGCAGGATTTCACGAACACGACGCCGAACCTGTACCTGATGCGCGCGGCTCCACTGCAGCGCGTCGAGTACCGGATCGAAGCGGCGGCCCCGGCGCCGGAGCGGCGCGAGCAGCTGCGGATGGACGACGTCGAGCCGTGTCTGGTTTTACATCGACGCACCTGGTCGCAGGGCGTCGTCGCCTCGGTGGCGAATCTGTGGCATCCCGGCAGCCGTTATCGCTTCACCGGGCATTTCTGATTCCTATTTGATATTCATTTTCCTTCGGGAGCAGTCGTCATGAACCATCCGAAACACATCGATCCCCGTCTCGATCCGACGCGCACGATCCGCGCGCCGCGCGGCAGCGAGAAAGTTTGCAAGACCTGGCTGGCGGAAGCGGCCTACCGGATGCTCCAGAACAACCTCGACCCGGAAGTCGCCGAGCATCCGCATGCGCTCGTCGTGTACGGCGGCATCGGCCGCGCGGCACGCAACTGGGAATGCTACGACCAGATCCTCGCGTCGCTGAAGGATCTCGAAGAGAACGAGACGCTGCTGATCCAGTCGGGCAAGCCGGTCGGTGTGTTCCGCACGCACAAGGATGCGCCGCGCGTGCTGCTCGCGAACTCGAACCTCGTGCCGCACTGGGCGAACTGGGATCACTTCCACGAGCTCGACCGCAAGGGCCTGATGATGTACGGCCAGATGACGGCCGGCAGCTGGATCTACATCGGCAGCCAGGGCATCGTTCAGGGTACCTATGAAACGTTCTTCTCGGTCGCGAACCAGCACTTCAACGGCGATCCGTCGGGCCGCTGGATCCTGACGGGCGGCCTCGGCGGCATGGGCGGCGCGCAGCCGCTGGCCGCGACGATGGCCGGCTTCTCGATGATCGCGGTCGAATGCGACGAGACCCGTATCGACTTCCGCCTGAAGACGCGCTACGTCGACAAGAAGGCGACGACGCTCGACGAAGCGCTCGGCATGATCGAGGAAGCGAAGCGCGACGGCAAGCCGGTGTCGATCGGCCTGCTCGGCAACGCGGCCGACGTGTTCGCGGAACTCGTCACGCGCGGCATCACGCCGGATTGCGTGACCGACCAGACGAGCGCGCACGACCCGATCAACGGCTACCTGCCGCAAGGCTGGACCGTCGCGCAATGGCGCGAAGCGCAGAAGGTCGATCCGCAGAGCATCGTGAAGGTCGCGAAGCAGTCGATGGCCGTCCAGGTGCGCGCGATGCTGGCGCTGCAGGAACGCGGCGCGGCGACGCTCGACTACGGCAACAACATCCGCCAGATGGCGCTGGAAATGGGCGTCGAGAACGCCTTCGACTTCCCGGGCTTCGTGCCGGCGTATATCCGCCCGCTGTTCTGCGAAGGCAAGGGCCCGTTCCGCTGGGTCGCGCTGTCCGGCGATCCGGAAGACATCTACAAGACCGACCAGAAGGTGAAGGAGCTGATCCCCGACGATCCGCACCTGCACAACTGGCTCGACATGGCGCGTGAACGCATTGCGTTCCAGGGCCTGCCGGCTCGGATCTGCTGGGTCGGCGTGAAGGATCGCTATCGCCTCGGCCAGGCGTTCAACGAGATGGTCAAGAACGGCGAACTGAAGGCCCCGATCGTGATCGGCCGCGACCACCTCGATACGGGTTCGGTCGCCAGCCCGAACCGCGAGACGGAATCGATGAAGGACGGTTCGGACGCCGTGAGCGACTGGCCGCTGCTGAACGCACTGCTGAACACCGCAGGCGGCGCATCGTGGGTGTCGCTGCACCATGGCGGCGGCGTCGGCATGGGCTTCTCGCAGCACTCGGGCGTCGTGATCGTCGCCGACGGTACCGCCGAAGCGCACGAGCGTCTTGGCCGCGTGCTGCTGAACGACCCGGCGACGGGCGTGATGCGCCATGCGGATGCCGGCTACGAACTCGCGCAGCAGACGGCCCGCGAAGCCGGCCTGAAGCTGCCGATGCTCGGCCGCTGAGCATGACGGCGCTCCACCAGGCGCCGGTGATCGCGACGATGATCCGCGCAGCGGATCTCGTCGCGTCGCCATGGAAGAACGGCGGCGGCGTGACGCGCGAAATCGGCGCATTTCCGCCGGGCGCCGCGCTCGACGCGTTCGCGTGGCGCGTGAGCGTTGCCGACGTCGGCACGGCCGGGCCGTTCTCGCGTTTCGACGGGATCGACCGTACGCTCGTGCTGCTGTCCGGCGCGGGCATGACGCTCGCCGAGGAAGGCGGCGCACGCCACGTGCTCGACGCACCGCTGGCGCGCGCGGATTTTGCGGGCGAGGCGGCGATCGACGCGACGCTGCACGACGGCGCGACGCGCGACTTCAACCTGATGACGCGCCGTTCGGCCGCACGCGGCGCGCTCGACGTATGGCGCGCAGGCGCCCACCGCATCGAGCGTGCCGATACCGTGCTGCTGTATTGCGCGACCGGCGAGGCCGCCGTTGAAATCGACGGCACACGCTACACACTGGAAGAAATGGACACGCTGCGGCTCGACGGGTCGCGGCGTGCGTTTGACGTCGTCGTGAGCGGTAGCGGCGCGTTGCTCGCCGTGTCGCTCGCCATCGGCGAACGAGACTGAACGCATGAAACCGACTGTCTGGCATCACCTGAGGCTGTGTCCGCACGGCCATCCCGACGAGACGATCGACGACGCGGCGATCGCCGTCGACGAAACCGGCACGATCGTCTGGCTCGGCGCGATGTCCGCGCTGCCGCACGGTTATGCCCACTGGCAGCGCGAGGATCTGCACGGCGCGTGGGTGACGCCGGGCCTCGTCGACTGCCATACGCACCTCGTGTACGGCGGCACGCGTGCCGACGAATTCGCACAGCGCCTCGCGGGCGTCAGCTACGAGGAAATCGCGCGGCAGGGTGGCGGGATCGTGTCGACGGTGCGCGCGACGCGCGCGGCCGACGAGACGACGCTGTTCGTGCAGGCCGCGGCACGCCTGCAGCCGCTGCTCGCCGAAGGCGTGACCGCGATCGAGATCAAGTCGGGCTACGGGCTCGACCTCGCGAGCGAACGCAAGATGCTGCGCGTCGCACGCCAGCTCGGCGAGCGCTTCCCGGTCACCGTCTACACGACCTTCCTCGGCGCGCACGCGCTTCCGCCCGAATATGCGGGCCGTGCGGATGCGTACATCGACGAAGTGTGCGACCGGATGCTGCCGGCGCTGGCCGACGAGGGGCTCGTCGACGCGGTCGACGTGTTCTGCGAACGCATCGGCTTTTCGCTCGCGCAGACCGAGCGCGTGTTCGAGGCCGCGACGCGGCGCGGGCTGCCCGTGAAGCTGCATGCGGAGCAACTGTCGAACGCGGGCGGCACGGCGCTTGCCGCGCGCTACCGCGCACTGTCCGCCGATCACCTCGAATTTCTCGACGAAGCCGGCATCGAGGCGATGAAGGCAGCCGGTACGGTTGCCGTGCTGCTGCCCGGCGCGTACTACTTCATCCGCGAGACGCAACTGCCGCCGATCGAGCTGCTGCGCAAGCACGGCGTGCCGATCGCGCTCGCGACCGATCACAACCCCGGCACGTCGCCGCTCGAATCGCTGCTGCTGACGTTGAACATGGGCTGCACGCTGTTCCGCATGACGGTGCCCGAGGTGCTGCAGGGCGTGACGCGCCATGCGGCCGCGGCGCTCGGCCGCGCGGATCGCCACGGCGCGCTCGAGGTCGGCCGCCAGGCCGACTTCGCCGCCTGGTCGGTCGGCTCGCTGGCGGAGCTTGCCTACTGGATCGGCCGGCCGCTGTGCGAGCAGGTCGTACGCGGCGGCACGACCGTATTTCGCCGGATGAATGGATAGCCTCATGACCGACACCACGTTGTTTGCAGACCATGCGTACCTGCCCGATGGCTGGCGCCGTAACGTGCTGCTGCGTTGGGACGCGGCCGGCACGCTGACCGGCGTGACGCCCGACACCGACGCACCCGCAGGTGTCGCGCGTGCGGCCGGGCCGGTGCTGCCCGGCATGCCGAACCTGCATTCGCACGCGTTCCAGCGCGCGATGGCGGGGCTCACCGAATACCGCGCGAATCCGGCCGACAGTTTCTGGAGCTGGCGCGACCTGATGTACCGCTTCGCGCTGAAGATCACGCCGGACGCGCTTGCCGCGATCGCACGCTGGCTGTATGTCGAGATGCTCAAGTGCGGCTACACGTCGGTGTGCGAATTCCACTACGTGCACCACACGCAGGACGGCTCGCGCTATCCGCAGATCGCGGAACTCGGTGCGCGCGTGGTCGACGCCGCACGCGCGGCCGGCATCGGCATCACGATGCTGCCCGTGTCGTACCAGTTCGCCGGCTTCGGCAACAAGCCGCCGCGCGACGACCAGCGCCGCTTCATCAATACGCCCGACGGCCTGCTCGAGCTGCTCGATGCGATGCGTCGCGCGGCGCCGGAGCACGGCGGGCTGCGCTACGGCGTCGCACCGCACTCGCTGCGGGCGGTATCCGAGAACGGGTTGCGCGTGCTGCTCGAAGGGCTGCCCGACGATGCGCCCGTGCATATCCATATCGCCGAGCAGACGGCCGAAGTCGACGACTGCGTGCGTGCGTACGGCGCGCGCCCCGTGCAATGGCTGCTCGATCGCTTCGACGTCGATGCGCGCTGGTGTCTCGTGCATGCGACGCACGTCGACGCGGCTGAAACGGCCGCGCTCGCGAAGCGTCGCGCGGTCGCCGGCCTGTGCCTGACGACCGAAGCGAACCTCGGCGACGGTGTGTTCCCGGCCGTCGACTATCTCGCGCAGGGCGGCGTGATCGGCGTCGGCTCGGACAGCCACGCGTCGGTCGACTGGCGCTCGGAATTGCGCCTGCTCGAATATGGGCAACGGCTCGTGCATCGCGCGCGCAACGTGCTGGCGAGCGATACGCAGGCGCATGTCGCCGATCGGCTGTTCGACGCATCGCTCGCGGGCGGCGCACAGGCCAGCGGGCGGCGTGTCGGTGCGCTGCGCGAAGGGTGCCGCGCCGACTGGCTCGTGCTCGATCCCGATCATCCGGCGATCGCCGAACACGACAGCACGTCGTGGTTGTCGGGTATCGTGTTCGCGGAGCACGGCGAGACGCCGGTGCTCGACGTCTACACGGGCGGCGAGCGCGTCGTGAGCGGCCGCCGTCATCGCGACGAAGCCGTCGCGTATGCCGACTACCGCGCCGCGCTGGCGCAACTGCTGCGCTGACGCGCGCAACCGGCGCACGCCGCATGCGTGCGCCGGCAGACCTCCAACGGTGATGCGACATGACTGAACAACCGGCTGTATTCACGCTGAAGCAGGGCACGCTGCCGCTGCTGATCTCGATTCCGCACGCAGGCACGCACATCCCCGACGACATCGCCGCGACGATGACGGCCGACGCGCGCTTCGTCGACGATTGCGACTGGCATCTCGAACGGCTGTACGGATTCGCGGCCGACCTCGGCGCATCGATCCTCGTACCGTCGCATGCGCGTTACGTCGTCGACCTGAACCGGCCGCCTGACAACGAGAACCTGTACCCGGGGCAGGACACGACGGGGCTCGTGCCGGTCGATACGTTCGACAAGGCGCCGCTGTATCCGGCGAACGCGTTGCCCGGCAACGACGAGATCATGCGTCGCCGCGACCGCTACTGGCTGCCGTATCACGAGGCGCTGCAAGGCGAGGTCGCGCGCCTGAAACGCGAACACGGCCGCGTGCTCGTGTGGGAAGCGCATTCGATCCGCTCGCACGTGCCGCGCTTCTTCGACGGCCGCCTGCCTGACTTCAACTTCGGCACGTCGAGCGGCGCGAGTGCCACGCCGGGCCTGGCAGAGGCGCTGGCCGCGCGCGTGCTCGAACATGGCGGCTATACGGCCGTCGCGAACGGGCGCTTCAAGGGCGGCTACATCACGCGTCACTATGGCGTGCCCGATACCGGCGTCGAGGCCGTGCAGCTCGAGCTCTCGCAGATCACCTACATGGAAGAGACGCGGCCGTACGCGTATGACGAAGCGCGTGCGGCGCGGATTGTGCCGCTATTGCAGACGCTCGTCGAAACCGCGCTCGCGCATCGTTGAACACGGGCCGCACGGATGCGGCAGCGCGGCGGAGCAGGTGTGTCACGGTCCGGCGGCACGCAGCGTGCTGCACCGATGCAATGCACAACACGGCATCGATCCTCGAGATCGGTGCCGTTTTTTTTCGTCCGGCTTTCGTCTGATCGATGTCGTCATCGGCACCTGAAAATTTGACGCAATTTTTAGGTGATATAAGCTGAATGTTAGGAAGTCGTCACGCGCGCACCGGCGGCGGGGCCATCGATCGTGGCCGCGCCGCACCGGAATGCGCTGCGAGACACCTTGCCGACGTGTCGTCGCGCGGCATTGCCGCATGCGCATCATCGCGACACGTGTCCTGCTTTTATCAGTCAGTCGAGCACCATCGTGAAAGCCGCCAGCCCTTCGATACGCCGGACGCGAAGTCCGTCGGCGGGCGCGCCGCCTCAGGCCGGGCCGATCCGGCATGCTGATCGCGGCACGCGTGCCGCCCCTTTGCGCGAGCCTCGTTTCTTCGCCATGTTCCATCGCGGCCTGCGCCGCTTCAATCTCGTGACCGCGCGCGTGTTCAGCGCGGTGCAGTGCGACGGCAGCGCATCGTTGTTGCCCTAGCGTCGTTTTCCGCTTCCGTTCCGGGTCGCACCGCCTGTTGCCGCATGGTCCGCGCGGCAGGATCGCGCATGGGCACGCGCCGCGTCGTGGTGCGCGCGTGCGGCGCCGGCGCGACCCTTCATCGTCACGCGTGCGAACGTGTCGCGCGCGATTGCCGGAGAGACACCCATGCGTGTTCGCCCGATCGTAGCCGTCACTGCCGACCGCATCCTGCGCGGTGCGCATCCGAACCACACGGCGGGGGAGAAGTACCTGGCCGCGCTCGTCGACGGCGCCGGCGTGCTTGCATTCGTGTTGCCCGCGCTCGGCGCGCGCCAGCCGGCCGACGCGATCGTCGCGGCGGTCGACGGGTTGCTGTTGACCGGTAGTTATTCGAACGTCGAGCCGCATCATTACGGCGGTGCCGCGAGCGCGCCCGACACGCTGCACGATCCCGCGCGCGACGCGACCGCGCTGCCGCTGATCCGTGCGGCGATCGAAGCGGGCGTGCCTGTGCTCGCGATCTGTCGCGGTATGCAGGAGCTGAACGTCGCCTACGGCGGCACGCTGCATCAGCGGCTGCACGCGACGGCCGGCTTCGACGATCACCGCGAGCGGCCGGCCGATCCGCTCGAACGGCAGTACGGCCCCGCGCACGTCGTGCAGCTCGCGCCGGGTGGCCTGCTGCAGCGGGTCGCGCGCGGCGCGCAGGAGGCGACGGTCAATTCGCTGCACGACCAGGGTATTGCCCAGCTCGGCGCGGGGCTCGTCGTCGAGGCCAGCGCGCCCGACGGACTGGTCGAGGCCGTCAGCGTGCGCGGCGCGCGCGCGTTCGCGCTCGGCGTGCAGTGGCATCCCGAATGGCGCTACGCGGAACAGCCGCTGTCGCGCGACATCTTCGCGGCATTCGGCGCGGCGTGCCGCACCCGCATGACGCATCGCATTCATGCAGCCGGTGGCGCGATGCCGTCGCCGGCCGCATCCGACGTCGACTGATAGAGGCCGATCATGCAACCCGAACTGAGCGAATTCCTGCGACAGCACCGCATCACCGAGGTCGAGGCGATCATTCCCGACATGGCCGGCATCGCGCGCGGCAAGATCATTCCGCGCAACAAGTTCGAATCCGGCGAGTCGATGCGCCTGCCGCAGGCCGTGATGGTGCAGACCGTCACCGGCGACTATCCGGAGGACGGTACGCTGACCGGCGTGACCGACCCCGACATGGTGTGCGTGCCCGATCCGTCGACGATCTGCCTGATTCCGTGGGCCGTCGACCCGACCGCACAGGTGATCCACGACTGCGTGCACTTCGACGGCTCACCGGTCGAGATCTCGCCGCGCTACGTGCTGCGCCGCGTGCTCGACCTGTACAAGGCGAAAGGCTGGCAGCCGGTCGTCGCGCCCGAACTCGAGTTCTATCTCGTCGACATGAACGCCGATCCCGACCTGCCGCTGCGTCCACCCGTCGGCCGCACCGGGCGCGCGGAGACCGGCCGGCAGTCGTATTCGATCGAGGCGGTGAACGAGTTCGATTCGCTGTTCGAGGACATCTACGAATACTGCGAGATGCAGGGGCTCGATATCGAGACGCTGATTCACGAGGTCGGCGCCGCGCAGATGGAGATCAACTTCGTGCACGGCGATGCGCTGTCGCTTGCCGACCAGGTGTTCCTGTTCAAGCGCACCGTGCGCGAGGCGGCGCTGCGCCACAACATGTACGCGACCTTCATGGCGAAGCCGATGCAGGACGAGCCGGGCTCGGCGATGCACATCCACCAGAGCCTGGCCGACGCGCGCACGGGACGCAACCTGTTCTCCAACGAAGACGGTGCGGTGTCGCCGATGTTCCACAGCTATCTCGCGGGGCTGCAGAAGTACACGCCCGCGTTGATGCCCATCTTCGCGCCGTACATCAACTCGTATCGCCGCCTGTCGCGCTTCATGGCTGCACCGATCAACGTGCAATGGGGCTACGACAACCGCACGGTCGGCTTCCGCATCCCGCAGTCGGGCCCGTCGGCACGCCGCATCGAGAACCGTATTCCCGGCGTCGACTGCAATCCGTACCTCGCGTTTGCCGCGACGCTCGCGGCCGGCTATCTCGGCTTGACCCAGCAGCTCGCACCGACCGAGCCGATCGCGTCGGACGGCTACAACCTGCCGTACCAGCTGCCGCGCAATCTCGAGGAAGGCATTTCGCTGATGGCGGCCAGCGCGCCGCTGGCCGGCATTCTCGGCGACAAGTTCGTGAAAGCGTACCTGGCGCTGAAGGACACCGAATACGAAGCGTTCTTCCGCGTGATCAGCTCGTGGGAGCGCAGACATCTGCTGCTGCACGTGTGAGCGTGCGGCACCGTTATCCGGAGGAAACATGACCGATCGAAACGAAGCCTTGTCACCGCATTCGACCGCGGATTATCGCGCGCTCGACGCCGCGCACCACATCCACCCGTTCTCCGACATGGGCGCGCTGAACCGCGCGGGCAGCCGCGTGATCGTGAAGGCCGACGGCGTCTACCTGTGGGACTCGGACGGCAACAAGGTGATCGACGGGATGGCCGGCCTGTGGTGCGTGAACGTCGGCTACGGCCGCAAGGAACTCGCCGACGCCGCGTATCGCCAGATCCAGGAACTGCCGTTCTACAACACGTTCTTCAAGACCACGCACCCGCCGGTGATCGAGCTTTCCGCGATGCTCGCGGAAGTCACGCCGGCCGGCTTCAACCACTTCTTCTATTGCAACAGCGGCTCGGAAGGCAACGACACCGTGCTGCGCCTCGTACACCAGTACTGGCGCGTGCAGGGGCAGCCGCAGAAGAAATACGTGATCTCGCGCAAGAACGGCTATCACGGCTCGACGATCGCGGGCGGCACGCTCGGCGGGATGGGCTACATGCACGAGCAGATGCCGTCGAAGGTCGAGCACATCGTGCACATCGACCAGCCGTATTTTTTCGGCGAAGCGGCGGCCGGGGAAACGCCGGAAGCGTTTGGTCTCGCTCGCGCACAACAGCTCGAGGCGAAGATCCTTGAACTCGGCGCGGAGAACGTCGCGGCGTTCATCGGCGAGCCGTTCCAGGGCGCTGGCGGCGTGATCTTCCCGCCGTCGACGTACTGGCCGGAAATCCAGCGCATCTGTCGCAAGTACGACATCCTGCTCGTGGCCGACGAAGTGATCGGCGGCTTCGGCCGTACCGGCGAATGGTTCGCACACCAGCATTTCGGCTTCGAACCGGACCTGATCACGATGGCCAAGGGCCTCACGTCGGGCTACGTGCCGATGGGTGCCGTCGGCATTCACGAACGCGTGGCGCGGCCGATCATCGACAACGGCGAATTCAACCACGGTCTCACGTACTCGGGCCACCCGGTGGCGGCGTCCGTCGCGGTCGCGAACCTGAAGCTGCTGCGCGACGAAGGGATCGTCGAGCGCGTGAGGAACGACATCGGGCCGTACTTCCAGCGCCGGCTGCGCGATGCGCTGGGCGACCATCCGATCGTCGGGGAGATTGCGGGAGCGGGGCTGGTCGCCGGCGTTCAGCTTGCGCGCGACCGGAACCGGCGCGAGCGGTTCGGTGCGAACGTCGATATCGGCACGATCTGCCGTGACTTCTGCTTCAACGGCAACCTGATCATGCGCGCGACCGGCGACCGGATGCTGCTGTCACCGCCGCTCGTGATTCGCGAGGTGGAGGTCGACGAGATCGTCGACAAGGCGAAGCGCGCGTTCGATGCGACGGCGCAGCGGGTGGGGCGCGCGCAGTAAGCTGGCGCAGCCTGGCGTGCGCGCCGGGAAACAGGCGCGACGCCAAAACGAAAAGGCCCTGCATCGTGAGATGCAGGGCCTTGAATTCTTTGGTGGGCGGTACTGGGATCGAACCAGTGACCCCTGCCGTGTGAAGGCAGCGAGCTATCTGGATAGGGTATGGATGCCTGTGCGTGGTCAGGTGCCATCCCCAAACCCGTCCAGACCATGAGGGCGAGCGCCCCGGTGACGCTGGCTGCGCGCAGACTGCTAAGTGCTCGTTGCCAGACCGAAGCGCGGTCTGCGTCCAGTTGGCATTCGATTTCTGCCAGTGTCTCAAGTGGGGGCAGGCCTGCCACTTCTGCGAGCAGCATGATGTCGGCGGCATCGGGCTTGCGACGGCCCGCCTTCCACTCGCTTATGCGCGAATGCGGGCGTCCGATCTTCTCGCCGACCGCGAGCTGCGACCCGGTCGCTTTCTTGGCACGTTCGATCAGTTCCGCAATATCCATACGATATCTCTTGACGTGTACCAGATTGGTACGTAGGATTCCCAAAACGGTACATGTACCAATCAGGTAATGTGCGCAGTCTATCAGTCTGACGAGAAAGGTAAACCCCGCGTTGACGGGGCCATATCACAGCCAAACGGGGGTAGGTGGTGCCGAAATACCAAGTTCATGCCTACACGCAGTGCGGTCACAACCGCGTTGCCGTCATCGATGTAAGCGCCCGAGGTGTTGAGGGTGCTCGCGAAAAGGCCCGCGCCGCTCTGCGTCGGGCAGGCCGTAAGCCAGACCTCTGCACGTTGGTTCCGGTGGAAGTCTCCCAGCCTCGCAACCCGTTTCCCCTGTAGTCCACCGCGTCGCAATTCACCCTCGGATGGTGCGGTGTTTTGTGGACGGCTGGCCTAGCGTCCACCTTTTTCGAGTTCTAGCGCGTTCGTCGCGCATTGTGTTGGAGCCTGAACGGCTCTATTCATCGTAAATAGCAGTCCTAAATGAAAGGTACCGTGATGAGCAAGCAAAAGTTGACCATTCTCCAAGTGATCCAGCGCGGCGGCATTTCGAAGCGCACCGGCCAGCCGTGGGAAATCCACACGGCGCAATGTGTGCTGGAGCAGGAAAGCAGCGACGGAAAGCAAATCCTCGTAGGCACGATCAATCTGCCCGCTGCACTGAAAGACTCTCCGACTGGCGAGTATCTCGCTGAATTCGCCCTGCAACAGTCGATGGAGGGCAAGCTCGAACCGCGCATCGTGTCGCTGGTGCCGTTTGGTCGACCCACGGCTAAGGCTGCTGCTTCCGCCGCTTCGTAATCCGTCAAGGAATCCCGGCTGTTCGCAGTTGGCCCGCGCGAACGGCCCCATACACCCGGGCCAGAACCTGAGAGAGAAAGAACATGAAGAAACTGTTTGCAGCAGCTACGGCGGTCGTGAGCGCGGGCGCATTTGCGGCAGGCGAGGGAATGCCGACGATGGACGTGTCGCAGGTCGTCGAGTCGATCAAGGGCATTGGCCCGAACATCGTGCTCGTCGGCGGTGCGGTGCTGGCGCTCGCGGCGGTGACCTATGGCTACCGTGTGGTCAAGGGTTTCATCGGCCGCTAAGCACGCAGCGCGACGAGCCCCCGGTATGCATCAACGCACCGGGGGCTTTTTTCATGGGATGGATCGGATGAAACGTTGGCTGTGGTTCGCGCTGCTTAGCGTCGCGTGGAGAGCTCACGCAGCGCAAGGGATAGACGTGGTGGTGTGTGGCGCGGCGTCCGGTGCAGCGGCGACGGATGCTCAGGTGCCTTGCACGTTGTCGGATGGTTCGGTCGGTGTGCAGCAGGTCGCGCATTTAACTCTGGTCAACAGCGGGGCGGTCGGCGATGCGCCTATCTCGGGTGGGGTTGGGGCGGGCTTGGAGGTTGGCGGCGCTGTGTTCCTCGTTCTTGCCGTCGCGTTCGGCTTTCGCTCGCTGCGTCGGTTTCTTGAATCTGCTTCGGAGAGCTAGACATGCTTTGGTACTGCATTGTGTTCGGCGTCACGGTCGCGACGATCTACGGCGCTGCCGTGATCCTGATGGTGTGAGTATGCGAAATAAGACCCGGGGAGTCTGGTTGGCGCTGTTCGCCGTGTTCGCGATGATGTGCAATCAGCAGGCGCATGCACAGGCACTGCTTGCGCCGGTAGAGAGTTTCGTGATCAATCGCGCTGAGGCAGCGATTGTCACGCGTATTGCGATTCAGCGCGGTTTTGCGGCGAACGACCCGCGCATTGCAGCAACGCTGGCGGGTATGGGGAAGGCGTCAACGGCGCTTAACGTCGTTGGCACAGGGGTGGGCGCTGTCCTTGCATTCGCAGGCGCGCCAGTTTGGGCAACCATTTTGGCGGGTGCGGGCATCATCGCGGTCGGCGCGGCCTTGCAAGTCGGCTTCGCCAACTTGAAGTGGAATGAAGCGTCGATATCGATCGATGTTAGTGAGGCGCCAGCCAGTGTTGGTGATAGCTACGCGGCTATACCGCCGCCCGCCGCTGGGGTGGACCCCACTTACAAGAAATTGTTGGCGCCTGAGCTATGGGCGGCGCAAGCGGGTATTCCGACCTATCGCAACGGCTACTGCCCTGAGAAGGATCCAGTGTGCAACGCTTACCCGTTTACGCCGGGGGCTGGCATGACTACCGCTAACTTTTGGCTCACCCGCGGGTACCACGACATCCTTCCAAGCACGTTGGATCAGGCCGCCCAGTTCACTTGGTACGTGCACTACTACAACGGACATTGTGGGTTGGCTGCTGGCTGCTCTGGTGATGACGATAACGTCAGTTCGGTGCGTCTGTTCTTTGCGCCAGTATCGAACATACCGGGCAACCCGATCCGGATGTACACCACAGAGACCGGGGCAAAGAGCCGTGTGGACAGCCAGGGCAGGAGGGGGCCCTATATTGGTTACGTCAACACCTACCAAGACAGCTTGTTTCAATACCGGAACGAACTGGTGCCGGGGCTAGTGGCCGAAGATATGTCGAAGCTCTGGCCGAAGCTTCCGTCTAAGGTTGCGTCGCTACCGTTGCCGACGTCAACGATTGCTCAGCTTGTGGACGAGACGTGGAGGCGTGCGGCGGCAGACCCGGACTATCAAGGGCTGCCATATGAGCGGGTGTACGACGGGTTAGTGGAACCGTGGGTCAAAGAGAATCCGCAGCAGGTGCCGACGTTGGGCGAACTGTTCACCGCTCCCGCACATCGGGGCGAGCACGTCGTTATCAGTCCCATCATTCAGCCCGACCCGGCTACGAATCCGAATCCAGGCACAAACCCCGGAACCAACCCGGGCACGAATCCCGGCACGAACCCGGGAACCAATCCGGGCACGAATCCCGGTACGAACCCGGGCACGGACCCCGGAACCAATCCGGGTACGAATCCGGGCACGAATCCCGGCACGAATCCCGGAACCGACCCGGGCGCAAATCCCAATCCGAAGCCGGACCAAAAGTTCTGCGCACTGTATCCCGATGCATCCGCTTGCGCCCCGCTCGGGAGTGCGAACGATGTGGATGTGAAGCGCGATTCGAAAAGCATTTCGTTGTCGCCGATTTCTATCGGCCTGACGAACGGTGTCTGCCCGCAACCTTTTGAGGTCGAGGTGTTCGGTGCACCACTCAAGTTCGATTACTCGCCGGTCTGCGAGCTGGCGTCGAAGCTCAGGCCGCTGGTGCTTCTGCTCAGCGCGCTTGCGGCGGGCCTTATCTTTGTTACGGGGTTGATGGCATGAGTTGGGCGGGACTGCTGGTATCGCTGGTTGGCCCGATCGTCACGCGAGTGTTGCTCGCGCTCGGCATCGGCTTTGTGACCGTCACGGGGATCGATTTGGCGATGAATCAGGTTATTGAGTGGATGACCGCGAGCGTGGGTGGGATTCCCTCAGATATCGCGAACGTGCTTGCGCTCGGTGGTGTGGGAGAAGGCATTGCGTATGTGCTCGGTGGTCTGTCGGCTCGCGTGTCGTTCTACCTGCTCACGTCGACGACGAAAATGGTGTTCAGCAAATGATCACACTGATAACGGGGGTGCCGGGTAGCGGTAAGACGCTCTACGCGGTTTGGCTGCTCAGGAAGATCGCCAAGGATCGCCGGGTACTTGTAGACGGCATTCGCGATCTGGCTATCGAGCACGTCGAGATTGACGAGCCGTGGTTGCGGCAATGGCATGTGAATGCGCAGGCGCACGACCTGATTGTCATCGATGAGGCGCAACGCATCTATCCGCCGACGACGGCGAGTCAGAAGCCGACGCCGGATGTTGAGCAACTGCACGTCCATCGGCATGTGGGCGTTGACTTCATCATCATCACGCAGCATCCGCAGCGGATTAGCAAGACGGTTCGCGATCTGGTTGGGCGTCACGTGCATGTGCGTAACCTGTTCGGCTTGAAGCGGGCGATGCTCTACGAGTGGGATCACTGCCACAACCCGAGCAGTTTGAAAGATGCGGTCAAAACACAATGGCCGTATCCGCGCGACGTGTTCAAGCTCTACACAAGCGCCGAAGTTCATACGAAAAAGCAGGCGGTCATTCCCAAGGCGCTGTTCCTTCTTCCGATTGGGGCAGTGCTGTTCGTCGTGCTGGCCGTGAAGGTCTATCACAAGGCGCAAGACGGGTTTGGTGTGGAGCCGGTGAGACGTGTTGAGCCTGTCGCGTCCGGCAACGCTGCAACAGCTGCGCGTCCCGCTGAGGCGGCTAAGTCGTCGGAATGGCGGGTTGCCGGTCGTTACTCGGTCGATGGGGTGAGCTATGTCGTGTTGGTCGCGCCGGATAGCCGGTTGCGTGCCGTACCGCTCAACGGGTTCAGTGGGCAGGGCGTGAGTTTGGCAGGTGAGGCCGACGGCAAGACGGTGGCGGGCTGGACGGGTGTGCAGGTCGGAAAGATAGAACAAACCGGGGGTGTGAAATGACGCGGTACGGCGTGGTGATTGGGGCGTTGATGCTGTCGGGCGCTTGTGTGGCTGCTACTGGCGTGGTGCCGCCGCTGCCGACCGTACCGATCGACGCGAGCATGATGAATAGCGCGTCGCCTGCGGCTCCACTTCCTGCGGCGCCAGTGCCGATCCCGTTGCGGCATGTGCGGGGCGCTGCGTTCGATCTGCGGTTCGTGACGGTCGCGCAGGTGGTCGATTTGATTTATCAGGACGCGATGCATACTCCGTATGTGCTCGGGCCGGACGTGCTTTCCGACAATCGCATCGTGTCGTTTCGTTTGGACGACAACAATCGTGACGTGCGCGCCGTGATGGTGGATTTCCTCGATTCGCTCGGTTTCCAAGTCGCCACGAAAAACGGCGTCGATTACGTGATGAAGAAGCCGGGTGCTGCGTTGCCGAAAGCGGAGCAGGAGGTCTTTGTATACAAGCCGCGTCATCGCAAGGCTGACTATCTGCGCGAAATGATCGAACCGTTGATAGGTGCGCGCTCGATGTTGCCGGTTGCCCCGGCTATCACTACGCCGGTGCAGGCGGCTGGCTCGGTACAGGTGCCGGGTTCTGCGCCGGTTGATGCGACGAACGGTGTGCAGGGCATGCATCAGCTTGCGGGCGGGGTGCAGGCACGCGGCGGCGATTTGGTGATTGTCGGTTCGCGTGATGAGGTTGCCATGCTGCACAAGGTGGTTCCCGAGCTGGACACGGCACCCGGTGAGGTGGTGGTGCGCGGCTGGGCCTATGAGGTGACCAACACCGATTCGACAAATACCGCCTGGAGCATCGCGGCGAAAGCTTTGGGCGGTCAGCTTCGCATCTCGAGCGGTGACACGTCTTCAGACACAAGCGCGGTTCGTTTCACGGGGCCGGGCATCGATGCCGCGATATCGGCGCTCAATGCGGATTCGCGGTTCAAGGTCATCAGTTCGCCGCACGTGCGGATCGCGTCGGGTGAGCGGGTGCGCCTGAACGTCGGGCAGCAGGTGCCGACGCAATCCAGTGTGAGCTACCAAGGGTCGAGCGGCACGCCGGTTCAGTCGATCACGTATCAGGACGCCGGGTTGATTTTCGATGTCGAGCCAACCGTGATGCGTGACGTGATCGAGCTGCGCGTGCATGAGGAAATCTCCGATTTCGTCACGACGAAAACCGGCGTCGATACGTCACCGACGAAGAATACGCGCCAGTTGCAGACCGTCACACGGCTGGCGGACGGCGAGGTCGTGGTGCTGGGCGGGCTGATTCAGGATCGGAATGCGACGGCGCGAAGCGGTTACGCGTGGCTGCCGAGCTTTCTTGATGGTCGGTCAAGCTCGAAGCAGCGGACGGAGGTTCTGTTGGTTCTGCAGGTGCAACGGATTTGATCGTTGTCGGCGGATCGATGAGGTCGAGGAGCCCGGATACTTGAAAGTACGCGATTGTTCCGGCTGCTAGCGCGACTGTCGCGATTTTGATTGGTGAAAGTGTGTAGTTGGCGACTGCGGCTTTGGGGCGGTGCGGTGCTGGTGGTGCGGTTGGCGTGGGCGCGCTGTGCGACGTATGGCCCTGCTGCGCACGCTTCTCCTTCTCCTTGTATTCCTCGCGATACCAGTCTCGGTCGTACATGCCCATCTGTGGCCTCTCGGTAGTTTTGTGGGGGAGATTGTAAGGCGGTGCGGCGCGACGGGCGGCGTCCAGCGTCGGGAGTGTCCGGCCGGGATCGCAGCGACGTAGGGCGGCGGCTTGGTTGCGGAGTTGTGGCGGTTGTCGCGCGGCTCAGCGCGGCCAGCCGGACCGAGTAGCGGGTACTCGCGATGGCGGGTAACGAAGGCGCGGCCGGGAAACCCCCTCCCTCCTGAAAGCCCGCTGCGGCCGATGGGGCTGCGGCGAGGCAGGCGAGGGCGTAGGCGGTTGCAGGTAGATGGATGGGGGTATGGCTGCGGGCGGCTCGCCCAGCGCAGCAGAGCGCGCCGGGCGGGCCGCGCGCAGCGCGGCCCCTAAACTTGTATCAGGGACACTTAACGGATACGGGACACGGACGCCAGCATAGAGCGAGGCGGAGCAAGGACAGAAAGGCAGTTCATAAAAAAGAAAAGCCCTGAACGCGGCAACGGTCAGGGCTTGGTGAAACAGCGCATTACAAGGGTGATTGCAATGCACGACGCAAGTATAGGCGACTTCTCGCCGTTTCGTAGAGAGTGGGTGATCCGTGGCCGGAATTTTGGCGACGGTCAGGTCGAAGTGACGGCGACGCGGTTCGATCGCTACATGGGCGCGCTGTCGTTGAATGCGATGCCCAAGGCGAAGCGCGGCGAGTCGGAGAACAGCGAATCGAACCTGATGGACGCAGCGAAACGCGCAAAGCAACAGGTGCGGCTCCGCTGTAAAGCGATTGGAGCGGATCGAATGATCACGTTGACGTACCGCGAGAACATGCAGGACAAAGCCCGCCTGAAGCGTGATTTCGACGCGCTGCGCCGTCGCCTGTCGAAGCTCTCTAGCTTCCAATATGTGGCGACGCCGGAACGTCAGAAGCGCGGCGCATGGCACCTGCACGTCGCCGTCAAGGGCCGTCAGAACTACCGCGTGCTGCGCTCTATCTGGCAAAGCATCGTGGGCGTCGGCAACGGCCAGGTCAACGTGCGGAATCCGTTCAAGGAAAAGGGGCTGCGGCACAAGCTCGCAGCCTATCTCGCGAAGTACATCACCAAGGATTTCGCGGAGCACGCGCTGAACGAAAAGCGGTACTGGACGAGCCGCGGCGTCGTCGTCCCGGAAGTCATGCCGATCGATCACATCACGTCGAACGATCCGGCTGAGGCGTTGAAACTAGCGTTCAAGGCGGCATTGCGTGCAGGTGCGACATTAGACCGTTGTCAGGCATTTTGGCGGCAAGAGTTAGGGGTGTTCTGGTTATCGACGCGAGAAAATTAGAATCAATATTGGTAATTAATTATTGATTCGCGCTGTGGGTTTAAACGTCGATATTATTCGGATTCAACGGCGTGAGAGGGCTGGTGAATGACATTCGAAGAAGTAATAGACGTATACCTCGCGTCGAAAAATAATCGAAGCAGGCAACGTGATCTGTACGCATTGAAGCGGCTCAGGCCGTATTTTTCTGACCGGGATTTGTGCGTGCTGAAGCGGGCCGACGTGAGACGGTACATTGCAGTTCGGCAAGCGGATGGTGTTCAGGAATCTACAATACAGCGTGAATTGAGGGTTTTTTCTGCGGCCATAAATTTTGTGCGATTGGAATATGATCGGCCCGATTTGCCGAATCCGGTTATTAGGCTGGCTATGTCGTCTGGGGCGGCTCGGGTTCGGTGGATCAGTCGGCAGGACGCCGACGCACTGGTGATATGTGCGTCACGCTTCGCACGTCGGCCGCATTTGCCAAACTTCATTCGTCTTGCTTTGCATACCGGTTGCCGGAAAAACGAACTGCTGAAACTCGAATGGTCGCGGGTGGATTTTGATCGAGCGGTTTTGTCGCTGGAGCCGAGCGATACAAAGAACGGTAAGCGTCGCGTTGTGCCGCTGAACGATGAGGCAATGGCGGCGTTAAGACATCAGCGCGAGTGGGTGCGGGTGACAGCGCCTCGTTCGCCGTGGGTGTTCGCGGTGGCGTCAGGGGATCGGATGACGACGATTCAGAAGGGTTTTCGCGCCGCGTGTCTCCGCGCGGGGATCGATGATTTTAGGGTGCACGACTTGCGCCATACCTTCGCTTCATGGCTCGTCATGGCGGGCGTGTCGCTGTACGTGGTGAAGGATTTGCTGGGGCACTCGTCGATCACGGTGACGGAGCGGTACGCGCATCTGGCGCCGCACATGGGGCGCGAGGCGGTACGGACGCTGCATGCCTAGGCGCGGGGCGGTGACTGTCAGATGAGGTTTTACGTCAAATAAAGGGGGCGGAATGCTATTGACTGTGGCACGATGTATTATAGATCGTGCCGTTATCTTCTAAAGGTTGTGCCATGAAAACGTTAGATGTGTCTCAGGCTGCTGCTGCTGCGCACGCCGGCGGTGTTCTGTCCGCCGTCCTCAAAGCTGAGGGCGGTTCATTCTACGTCGAGCTGGAGACGCGGACGGCCGGAACGGCTGTGCTGGTCACGTCAAACAATCGCCGGCCGCGTGCGTTTCGGAACCCCGTCAAGGCGCTTGAGGTGATCCGCGAGCTTGGGTTGCAGTCGGGGCGTTTCTCGCTCGAAGCGTGGCGACCGGATGAGGTCGAGATCGAGCGTTCGAGCCGTCCGGATCGTGCGGCGGCGATGAAGCAGACGCACGCGAATGCAGCGGCCTACGACAAATGGTTGCGCGAGCAGGTGCAGGAATCGATCGACGACCCGCGCCCGAGTATCGAGCATGAGGACGTAATGAAGAAAGCTCTGGCTCGCGTCGAGTCGATGCGAAAGGGGAAGCGTGCTAAGACTTAAGTGGCGGCCGTTGGCCGAGGAAGACCTGTTGTGTATCGTGGAGTTTATCGCGGAGGATGATCCGGATGCCGCATTAGCCCTGGTGCAGATGATTCGTGAAAAGGTCGAGGGGCTGAGAATTCGCCCGAGGCTGTATCGAGCGGGGCGCGTTTCCGGAACGAGGGAGATGGTGGTGCATCACAACTACGTTGTCGTGTACAGCGTTGATGCAGACTTGGTGGAGATTCTGAACGTGAAGCATGCCCGGCAACAGTGGCCGGACTGAAGGGGCGCGCGAACAGATGCCGCCAGGGCGATCGCGAGGTAGCCAGTTTTCTTGGCTGGGGCTGCTTGTGAGATCGTCAAGTATGTTCAAAGGGATTCGACATAAAACATGGAAAGACTGCCGGAAGAACTCCATTTAAGTGATAGCTACCAATTCAGTGTGACGGTTGAGAACGGTGAGAACCGTTTTGTCGGTGAATTGCAGTTGAGCCCCAGCGGCTGCTCGTTAGTAATTAGAGGAGATTTGTCTGAAGGCCGTTCTGCTAATTTTGGTTGGGAAGATATCGATCAGATCACTTGCGACGGATTTGACGGCACTTTTCATCTCTACGGCCTTAAGTTCTCTGGCGGGGGCAATCGCTGGTTGCAACGGCATCCGAAGTCCGTTGTTCACTTTGAGAACAGGTATCGCGTATCGCATGTTATTTTCAGTAGGGCGAATATCTATAGTAATCCTACTTTCGTCGGATTTGATTTTCACTCGTCATCTGTTGCCCAATGGGTTGGATATACACGGATGCAGGACGAGATCGTGTCAAAGTATCATGGCGGTACGTTATTTCCGTATTCTGGAGACTCGTTCACGGAATTTTCGCAACCAATTGAGGGGCTGGGGAGCATTGCGGTTCGTTATTGCCCGAGCACTCGGTATTCGGTCAGCGACTTCTCGATGAGCTTACGGTTTGCGCCAGTGCTATCGCTCGCGCTTGACGTGGCCATGAGTGGGCCGAAGATTATCGAGATTGTGAATGAAATTGACACGTTGTTCTCGTTTTTGTTCGGCGCGAGTCTCGACCTGAATAAGGTGACGTTGATCGCGTCAGATGGTCGTATGCTGCCGATATCGTTATATTTTTCTCGCACACGGGACAAGAGCGGTGAGAAAAGATATCTGTTTTTTCCGCTGGGGATAAATCTAAAAACTGATCAAATGGGCTTGCCGTCGCTCCCAACAGCTTTGTTCTCGATCTACTTCTGCCTTCCTAGAGACGAAAGATTGCGTTTTTCAAAGTACATCAGGTACAGGCGTCTGGAAAACCCAGAAGAGCGATTCTTGGGATTTTTTCGGTTGCTTGAGAAACTCTGTTCCCAGAAAGAATCATTTCTTCCGGGGGAAAAGCTTGGTTTACTTCTGGAGCGCGTCAAGCCACTGCTCGTTAAATATTTTGACGATGAGAAAAATGTTGGGCGGGTTATCGAAAGAATGCCCGACTGGAACAACTCAAAGCTTAATACTGAGGCGTGCGTCATAAAATTCTTAAAGACTCTGCCGTCAGGCTTGCGCAAGCGGTGGATTTACGACGCGAGCGATATCCAAGGAATCTGCCGCTTGCGGAACGACTTGACGCACGCGAATGCGGTGGAGCCGGATCCGGACGATATTGAAAAGAAGGCGAAGTTCATCGAGGCGCTTTTGGTCACGCGCTTGCTGATAGCAATTGGTGTGTCTGTCGAAAGCGCTGCCGCGATCGCACCCAGACTTCCCGGCCATGCTCTCGCGGAGAAGCCGGTAGAAGTGCGCATCACTACGGGAGGACGGTGACTCACGGCGGGCTTGTCATAGCCGAACGTCGACAGTCTGCCTTGCGCTCCTCGGTAAAGAGGCAAAAAAAAAGCCCTGCGAGTGCAGGGCTTTCTCTTTGCCTAGTGGCTTCGCGCTGGCGCCGGAGAAAACTGCTCGATCCAGCGTTTAACGCGTCGCCACAAGCGGCGAATTCTTTGGTGGGCGGTACTGGGATCGAACCAGTGACCCCTGCCGTGTGAAGGCAGTGCTCTACCGCTGAGCTAACCGCCCAAAGAAGAAAAGATTATGTCAGGAGTTTTGGGGTCTGTAAAGCACTTTCTGCAAATATTGTTCGAGTCCACGCAACGACCGGTCAGCCGGCCGTCGACGGCTCGACGAGATCGAGGATCGACCCGTCGCGCTTGAGCGTCGCGAGCACGATGCTCGAGTTGATCGACATCACGCCCGCGGCGCGGTGCAGCCGGTTGATCACGAAATCCGAATAGTGATCGAGATCGCGCGCGCGAACCGTCAGCACGTAGTTCGACCCGCCCGTGACGATCTGCGCCGCGATGACCTCCGGCCATTGCTGGATCGCCTCCACGAACCGGTCGTGCCACTCGGGTACGTCCGGCCGCATCGACACATGCACGAGCGCCTCGAACGCGACGCCGACCTTCTTCGGCTCGATCGCGCAGCGATACCCGGCAATGGCGCCGCGTTCCTCCAGCAGCTTCACGCGCCGCAGGCATGCCGACGGCGACAGTGCGACCGCGTTCGCGAGGTCCTGATTGCTGATGCGTCCGTCCCGTTCGAGGTGCCGGAGGATCCGCATGTCGGTTCGATCCAGGGTCATTTCGCAGAATCCGGTGAATTTTGAGATGAGATGCGCAGACTCTACTGCAATCGGGCTGGTTCGTCATCGAAAAGTGAAGCTCATTCTATTTCGTCCTCGATAACATGCGCCCCATGTCCCGGCCGCTCATCCCGACGCAACGTGGTGCTGCCGGTTGTACCGCCGTCTTCAACCTTTACCGTCATTCCGCCATGTACGAACACGTTCCCGCCTACCCGGGCGATCCGATCCTGTCGCTGTTCCAGTCATTCCAGCAGGATGCGCATCCGCACAAGGTCAACCTGAGCATCGGCCTCTACTACGACGACGCGGGCCGGATTCCGGTCCTCGACAGCACACGCATCGCGGCCGCGCGGCTACGCGATGCCGGTACGCCCCACACGTATCTGCCGATGGAAGGGCTCGCCGCGTACCGGCAGGGCGTGCAGCGCCTCGTGTTCGGTGACGACTGCGCGGCGTTCGCGGAAGGGCGCATCGCGACGCTGCAGACGCTCGGCGGATCGGGCGCGATCCGGCTCGGCGCGGAATTCGTGAAGCGCTATTTCCCCGACAGCGCGATCTGGATCAGCGACCCGACATGGGACAACCACCGCGTGATCTTCTCGGCCGCCGGCCTCGACGTGCACACGTATCCGTACTACGACGCAATGCGCAACGACATCCGCGTCGACGCGATGCTCGCCACGCTCGATGCGTTGCCGGCGCGCAGCGTCGTGCTGCTGCAGCCGTGCTGCCACAACCCGACGGGGCTCGACCTCGGCCGCGACGCGTGGCGCGCGGTGATCGACGTGCTCGCGCGGCGCGGACTGATTCCGTTCCTCGACATGGCGTACCAGGGGTTCGGCGACGGTCTCGCCGACGACGCGTGGGCCGTGCGCGCGATCGTCGATGCCGGGCTGCCCGCGATCGTCGGCAATTCGTTTTCGAAGAACTTCTCGCTGTACGGCGAACGCGTCGGCGGGCTGTCGATCGTCTGCGCGAACGCGGGCGAGGCCGCGACGGTGCTGAGCCAGTTGCAGGCCGGCGTGCGCCGCACCTATTCGAGCCCGCCGCTGTTCGGCGCGCAACTCGTGTCGACCGTGCTGAACGACGATGCGCTGCGCGTGCGCTGGGAAGGCGAGGTTGCGCAGGTGCGCACGCGCATCAAACGGATGCGCGGCGAACTGAAGGCCAGGCTCGATGCGCGGCTGCCGGATCGCGCGTTCGACGCACTCGTCACGCAGCGCGGGATGTTCAGCTACACGGGCATGGCCGCGACCGACGTCGACCGGTTGCGTGCATCGCACGGCGTCTATCTGCTGCGCTCGGGGCGCATGTGCATCGCGGGCCTGAACGATGCGAACGTCGACCATGTCGCGAACGCGATCGCCGATGTGCTCGGCGGCGTGTCGCGACAGGCCGCCTGAATTCCCGACCCTGATCCAAAGGAGGACACGATGGCTGAAACGATCCCGGTCGACCTGCCGCAGCTCGCACAACCGTTCTCGTGGGCGACCCGCGCGGGCGGGTTGATGTTTACGGGGCACGGGCCGGTCGACGCGTCCGGGGCGATTGCCGGCGACACGATGGCCGAACAGGCGCGCATCACGCTAGCGAATCTCGCGAAGGCCGTCGCGGCGGCCGGCGCGACGATGGACGACGTCGCGCAGGTGCTCGTCTACCTGTCCGACGTGAAGGCGATGCCCGAATTCGATACCGAATACCGACGCCACTTCCGTGAACCGTATCCGAACCGGACGTGCGTCGGTGTGCAGGGTTTCGCACATCCGGCGATGCGCGTCGAACTCGTCGCGTACGTCGCGTTGCCCGCGGCACGCACCTAGCAGGAACACCGCATTGCGCGGTGTGCAGTCACGCAATCATCGACAAACGAGAACAGGACTGGAGGAGAACATGAGGACAATCAATCGATTCGTACTGCCAATGATGGCGGGTGCGCTTGCCGCGAGCGGCGCGATGGCGCAGAGCAGCGTGACGCTGTACGGGATCGTCGACCAGAGCATTCGCTATACGACGCATGCCGACGCGTCGAACGATGCGAGCGTGCAGATGACCAACGGCGCGATCACGAACAGCCGCTGGGGACTGAAGGGCAGCGAGGCGCTCGGCGGCGGGCTGAAGGCGATCTTCCAGCTGGAGAGCGGCTTCGAGCCGCAGAACGGGCAGCTCGACGGCGCGCTGTTCGGCCGCTACGCGTATGTGGGCCTCGCGAGCGACTGGGGTACCGTGAAGCTCGGCCGCCAGGCGACCGAGGCGTTCAACCTGTTCGGCGATCTCGATCCGCTGACGGTCGGCAACTACACGGCCAACATGTGGCCGTATTTCCTCACGCAAGGGCGTGCGAGCAACGTCGTCAGCTACGACGGCACGTTCGGCGGGCTGAACGTCGGCGCGAGCTACGGCTTCGGCGGTGTCGCGGGCAGCCTCGGCGCGAATGCGTACTGGGGCACGCACGTGTCGTACACGCAGGGCGGGCTGATGGTCGGCGCGACGTACCAGCAGGTGCGCGACCTGAACAGCCGCGCGCAGCAGGCGTGGGGCGCGGGCGCACGCTACGCGTTCGGCGCGGCGACGCTGTACGCGGGCTATCTCGGCGGCATCGACCGCACGGGCATGCTCGACCAGCAGCTGCTGAACGCGCCGGGCCGCGACGTGACCTACGGTGCGTTCGCGGACAACCCGCGTCGCGATGCGATCTTCTATACGGGCGCGAGCGTCAAGGTTACGCCGGCCGTGTCGGTGACGGGCGTCGTGTATTACGACGACATCCGCAACGTCAACGGCGTCGCCGGCAACGGCGGCAAGCGCTATACGGGCGTGCTCGAGGCCGAGTACGCTTTGTCGAAGGCAACGCAGGTCTACGCGACGGTCGACTACAACCGCGTGACGGGCGGCGCGTTCACGGAAATGCCCGGACGCGGCAACCAGACCGGCGTCGCGGCCGGCCTGCGCCACCTGTTCTGAGCACGCGGCGCGCGGCGGCCGGCAGGTCCGGCGCCGGCCCGCGCGCCGTCGACGTTTCGACCGGACAATCGCTTTCGAACGAGGTCACTCGATGCAACCAGAAGGACAATTCCAGCATATCGCGGCGCGCGAGCAAGGCCTGCGCCGCACGCTTTCCGCACGGCAGATGGCGATGATCGCGATCGGCGGCGCCATCGGCACCGGTCTTTTTCTCGGCAGCGGCTTCGCGATCGGCTTCGCGGGCCCGAGCGTGCTCGTCAGCTACGCGATCGGCGCGTTCATCTCGCTGCTGCTGATGGGCTGTCTCGCGGAGATGACGGTCGCGCACCCGACCTCCGGTTCGTTCGGCGCGTATGCCGAACATTACGTGAGCCCATGGGCCGGATTCCTCGTGCGCTACGCGTACTGGGCGTGCATCGTGCTCGCGGTCGGCACCGAGGTCACCGCGATCGCGCTGTACATGAAGTACTGGTTTCCGGGCGTGCCGGGCTGGCTGTGGATCGTCGGGTTCTCCGCGCTGCTGGTGTTCGTCAACGCGCGCAGCGTCGACGTGTTCGGCGCGGTCGAGTACGGCTTCTCGGTCGTGAAGATCGCGGCGATCGTCGGCTTCATCGTGCTCGGCGCCTATGTCGTGTTCGGCAATCCGGGGCTGGTCGGCGACGGTGCCGCACGCGGGGGATTCCACCATTACACGGATCACGGCGGCTTCTTTCCGAAGGGGGCGTGGGGCACGTGGGTCGCGGTGATCGTATCGATCTTCAGCTACCTGAGCATCGAGATGATCGCGGTCGCGGCCGGTGAAGCCGAGGATCCCGAGCGCGCGGTCACGCGTGCGTTCCGCTCGACGATCGTGCGGCTCGTGCTGTTCTACCTCGTCACGCTCGCGCTGATGCTCGCGATCGTGCCGTGGACGGCGGCGGGGCGCGACGAAAGCCCGTTCGTGAAGGTGATGGAGGCGATTCACCTGCCGGGCGCGGCCGGGCTGATCAACTTCGTCGTGCTGATCGCCGCGCTGTCCGCGATGAACAGCCAGCTCTACATCACGACGCGGATGATGTTCAGCCTGTCGCGTGCGGGCCATGCGCCGAAGGCGCTCGGGGAAGTGAACGCACGCGGCGTGCCGTTCGGCGCGCTGATGCTGTCGACGCTCGGCATCGCGCTGGCGACCGTGCTGAGCGTGCTGTATCCGGACGCGTCGTTCACGATCATGATGGCGGTGTCGATGTTCGGCGCGCTGTTCACGTGGATGATGATTTTCGTCACGCACTACTGTTTCCGGCGTCGCCGGGCGGCGCTCGGCCTGCCGGCGCCCGCGTTCCGGATGCGCGGTTTTCCGCTGCTGACGCTGCTCGGCGCGGGCCTGATGCTCGCGGTGATGGTGACGACTTACTTCACGGCCGAATTCCACATGACGCTGATCTTCGGCATTCCGTTCCTGGTTGCGCTGTCGGTCGTGTACGCGGTGTGGTATCGGCGCGCGCAGCCGGTACTCCAGCCCGACGCGAAGTCGTGATGTAGCGGTGGGGCCGTGCGCTCAGCCCGCGAGCGCGGGCAGTGCGTCGATCGACGCGCGCACGTAATCGGCGAAGCGCAGCGCAACCGGTTCGGCGGTGCCGCTGCGCTTCAGCGCGAGCGTGCGCGATTCGAGCGACGCATCCTTCAGCGGCCGGAACGCGAGCCGGTCACTCTTCACCTGCTGCAGCACGCGCGGCACGAGCGCGATACCCATTCCGAAGTCGACCATCGACAGGATGGTCTGCCACAGCCGTGCCTCGTGGCGGATCAGCGGGCTGAAACCGGCATTCACGCACTGCGCGATGATCAGGTCGTGATAGTGGGGCGCCGCTTCGCGCGGGAACAGGATGAACGGTTCCGCGGCCAGCGCGGCGAGCGCGACCTGCTTGCGCTTCGCGAGCGGATGCGCGGCCGGCAGGCAGCACACGAACGGTTCCGCATAAACGGGCGTCGATTCGACCTCGGGCGGGAAGTGGCCCCAGTGCGCGTAGCCGAGATCGATCTGGCCGCGCTGGATCGCCTGCACCTGCGCCTGCGTGTTCATTTCGCTCAGCACGACCTCGACGCCCGGATAGTCGGCCTCGAAGCGCCGCACGGCATCCGGCAGCCCGCGATACAGCATCGAATGAACGAAGCCGATCCGCAGCCTGCCCGCGAGACCGGACGCGGAGCGCACCGTCAGGCGTTCGGCCTCGGCCGCCTGCAGCAGCAGCCGGCGCGCTTCACCGAGCAGCACCTCGCCCGCGTTGGTCAGTGCGACGCTCTTGTTGGTGCGCGAGAACAGCTGGACGCCGAGCGCGTCCTCGAACTTGCGGATGTCGAAACTCAGCGCCGGCTGCGAGATGAACAGGCGCTTCGCCGCGCGCCCGAAATGCAGCTCCTCGGCGACCGCCACGAAGTAGCGCAACTGCCTCAGTTCCATGGTGTCTCCTCGCGGCGTCGGTATCGATAAGCGATATCTATCGTACCGGATAAATCCTGTATTGGACGCTTATCGATCGCGCGCCTACGCTCTGCGGAAGGCTTTGCACGGGATTGGCCGGGCGCCGCGGCGCCCCCTCCAGCCGACGTGCAGGCAACCCAGGAGACGCACGCATGAACGACACCGCTCGCACGCCGGACGCCGGCGCATCCAACATCCCCGACAGCCGGGGCATCGATTTCTTCACAGCCGATCCCGACCTCGGCGCATTGCTGAAGCTGCATCTCGGCGATGCGCACTATGCCGAACTCGAGCCGCGGCTGCGCGCGCTCGGCGCACGCGTGTCGGGCGAGCTCGACGAATGGGCGTCGCGCGCGGACAAGCACCCGCCCGTGCTCGAGCACCGCAACCGGCGCGGCGAGGCCGTGCAGCGGATCGACAAGGATCCCGCGTATGTCGCGCTCGAACGCGTCGCGTATTCCGAGCTCGGGCTCGCATCGCTGAGCCACGGGTCCGAATCGGTTCCGCCGCTCGTCAAGTACGCGTTGACGTTCCTGTTCGTGCAGGCGGAATTCGGGCTGTGCTGCCCGGTCAGCATGACCGATTCGCTGACGCGTACGCTGCGCCGCTTCGGCGATCCGGCGCTCGTCGCGCGCTACCTGCCGATGCTTGCATCGCGCGACTTCGACACGCTGTACCAGGGCGCGATGTTCATGACCGAGCAGGCGGCCGGTTCCGACGTCGGCCGGATCGCGACGCGAGCGACGCGCGAGACGGACGCGCACGGCGAGACCGTCTGGCGCCTGACCGGCGACAAGTGGTTCTGCTCGAACGCGGACGCCGATCTCGCGATGGTGCTCGCGCGGCCCGACGGCGCGCCGGACGGCATCAAGGGCCTCGCGCTGTTCCTGCTGCCGAAGACGCTGCCGGACGGCACGCGCAACCGCTACCGGATCGTGCGCCTGAAGGACAAGCTCGGCAGCCGTTCGATGGCGAGCGGCGAGATCGCGCTCGAAGGCGCGCAGGCGTACCTGATCGGCGAGATCGGCCGCGGTTTTCACCAGATGGCCGACATGATCAACATGTCGCGGCTGTCGAACGGCGTGCGCGCGGCGGGGCTGATGCGGCGCGCGCTGAACGAAGCGCTGCACGTCGCCGCGCACCGCGAGGCCTTCGGCCGCAAGCTGATCGAGATGCCGCTGATGCAGCGCCAGTTGCTGAAGATGCTGTTGCCGGCCGAGGCCGCGCGCGCGATGTTCATGCAGATCGCGCTGCTGCTGCCGCAGGCCGATGCGGGCGACGAGCAGGCCGCGCGGTGCGTGCGGATCCTGACGCCGCTGATCAAGTTCCGCGCGTGCCGCGATGCACGGCGCGTGACGGGCGATGCGATGGAAGTGCGCGGCGGCACCGGCTACATCGAGGAATGGAGCGACGCGCGCGTCGTGCGCGACGCGCATCTCGGCTCGATCTGGGAGGGCACGAGCAACATCGTCGCGCTCGACGTCGCGCGGGCCGCGCAGCGCGAGCACGCGCTCGATGCGCTGCGCGCGTTCCTTGGCGACCGCCTCGGCGCGGCGCCGCTGCCCGATGCGAGCCGCGCGGCGC
>NZ_JAAGPO010000061.1:0-54734 GCF_017104825.1 Burkholderia sp. Ac-20345
TCTCGACGCGCGCCTCACCGACCTGCTCGCAACGCCGGCCGGCACGGTCGCGCCGACCGAGGACCAACTGAAGCGCGCGCTGCGGCAACTGCGCGCAGAGGCATTCGGCGCGGTCGCGGAACGCGACCTGCGCGGGCGGGCGGACGTCGCCGAGGTGACGGGCGCGATGACCGATCTCGCGGAAGTGGCCGTGCAGCGCTCGCTCGCGCTGCTGTCGGCCGAGCTCGAGGCGCAGTACGGCGAGCCGCGCGGCGCCGACGGCCAGCGCGTCGTGCTCGGCGTGGTCGGGATGGGCAAGCTCGGCGGCCGCGAGCTGAACGTGTCGTCGGACATCGACCTGATCTTCGTCTACGAGGACGACGGCGAGACGACCGGCGGCGCGCGTTCGCCGCTGTCCACGCAGGAATACTTCACGCGGCTCGGCCGGCGGCTGATCGGCGTGCTGTCCGAGGTCACGGCCGATGGCTACGTGTTTCGCGTCGACATGCGGCTGCGCCCGAACGGCGATTCGGGGCCGCTCGTCTGCAGCCTCGGGATGCTCGAGGAATATTTCTATGTGCAGGGGCGCGAGTGGGAGCGCTATGCATGGATCAAGGGGCGGCTCGTGTCGGAGGGCGACAGCGAAGCGGCGCAGCGGCTGGAGTCGCAGCTCGAATCGATCGTCAAGCCGTTCGTGTACCGCCGTTATCTCGATTACGGCGTGATCGGCGCGATCCGCTCGCTGCACCAGCAGATCCGGCAGGAAGCCGCGCGCCGCGCGTCGATGCGGCCCGACAAGGCCGACGACATCAAGCTCGGGCGTGGCGGGATCCGCGAGATCGAGTTCAGCGCGCAGGTCTTCCAGCTGATCCGCGGCGGTCAGGATGCCGAGTTTCGCGTGCGGCCGACGCTCGCGGTGCTGCGTCACGCGCAGGCCCGCGGGTTGATCGGCGAGGACGTGCGCACGCAGCTGACCGACGCTTACAACTTCCTGCGTACGCTCGAGCACCGACTGCAGTACCGCAACGACGCGCAGACCCACGCGATGCCGGTCGAACCGGACGAGCGCGCGGCGCTGGCCGAGTCGCTCGGCTTTGCCGACTATGCGGCGCTGATGACGGTGCTGGACGGCCACCGGACCTTCGTCGAGGCGCAGTTTCACCAGATCTTCGCGGACAAGGTGAAAGGCAGCCCCTGCGCGGCCGGCGACGACACGGCGGCCGCGTGGATCTGGAGCGGCGCGCTGGCCGACGACGGCGAGGACGACGCACTGGTCGCGCGCCTCGACGGCTTAGGCTTCGCCGATCCGGCCACCGTGCTCGCGCGGCTGCGCGCGATCTGGCAGTCGTCCCGCTACACGGGCCTGCCGGAAAAGAGCCGGCAGCGTTTCGACAGCGTCGCGCAGCGGGCGCTCGAGGCTGCGCCGAACATCGACGCCGCGCGCCGCGACGACACGATCGTGCGCTTGTTCGACCTGCTCGAGACGGTCAGCCGGCGCGGTGTCTATCTCGCGCTGCTGACCGAATATCCGGCCGCGCTCGACCGCGTGCTGTCGGTGCTCGGGGCGACGCGCTGGGGCGGCGGCTACCTGATCCGCCACCCGCAACTGCTCGACGAGCTGCTCGACGACGAGGCGATCGCGAGCCCGTTCGACTGGCCCGCGTTCAAGGACGCACTGCGCGCGCGCCTCGCCGCGGCCGACGGCCCCGAGCAACAGATGGACCTGCTGCGGCACGCGCAGCACGCGGAGGTGTTCCGGATCCTGCTGATCGATCTGGCCGGGCAACTGTCGGTCGAGCATGTGAGCGACCGGCTGTCCGAGCTGGCCGACGCGGTGCTCGACGTGACGATCGAAGTCGTCTGGTCGCAACTCGCGAAGCGTCATCGCGACGTGCCGAAGTTCGCGGTGATCGCGTACGGCAAGCTGGGCGGCAAGGAGCTCGGCTACGCATCGGATCTCGACCTGATCTTCCTGTACGACGACGCCGACGAGCGCTCGGCGGACGTCTACACGACCTTCACGAGGCGCCTGATCACGTGGCTCACCACGGCGACCGGGGCGGGCGCGCTGTTCGACATCGACCTGCGGCTGCGGCCGAACGGCGAGGCCGGGCTGCTCGTCACCGATCTCGACGCGTTCCGCCGCTACCAGCTGCGCGAGGGCGATGCCGCGAATACCGCGTGGGTGTGGGAGCACCAGGCGCTGACGCGTGCCCGCTACAGCGCGGGCGACGCGCAGGTCGGCGCGGACTTCGAGGCGATCCGCCAGCAGGTGCTGACGACGCCGCGCGACGGCGGCGTGCTCGCGAAGGAAATCGTCGACATGCGCGGCAAGGTGTTTGCCGGCCACCCGAACCAGACCGAGCTGTTCGACCTGAAGCACGATCGCGGCGGGATGGTCGATATCGAGTTCATCGTCCAGTACTGGGTGCTGCTGCACGCGTCGAGCGACGCCGAGCTGATCCGCAACACGGGCAACATCGCGCTGCTGCGCGAGGTCGCGCGCTTCGGGCTGATGGGCGAGGACGAGGCCGAGCGCGTCGGCGCGGCGTACCGCAAGTACCGGAAGCTGCAACACAAGCTGCGGCTCGACGGGATGGAGAAGGCGCGGGTCGATCCGGCCGTGGTGGCCGACGAGCGTGAGGCCGTGACGGCGCTGTGGACGCGCGTGTTCGGGGCGGTTGAAACGGACAGTTGAAACGGCCGTTCGATGCGGTGCGGCAGGGTGGACGCGATTGCGCCACCGTGCCAAAAAAAGACCGGCGCGTGCGCCGGTCTTTTTGCGTTCGGTGAACGGATAACGGGTGGCCGGCGTCAGGCCGCCAGCATTTCCTTCGCGTGCTTGCGCGTCGTGGCCGTGATCTCGAGGCCGCCGAGCATCCGCGCGACTTCCTCGATCCGGTTGGCGCGGTCGAGTGCGACGACGGTCGACACCGTACCGCCACGGTCGTCGGCGCCTTTTGCGACCTGGAAGTGATGGTCGCCGCGCGCGGCGACCTGCGGCAGGTGCGTCACGCACAGCACCTGGCGATCGCGCCCGAGCTGGTGCAGCAGGCGGCCGACCACTTCGGCGACGCCGCCGCCGATCCCCGTATCGACTTCGTCGAAGATCAGCGTCGGCGTCGGGCTCGCCGCGCTGGCGATCACCGCGAGCGCGAGGCTGATCCGCGCGAGCTCGCCGCCCGACGCCACCTTCGCGAGCGGCCGCAGCGGCACGCCAGGGTGCCCGGCGACCCGGAATTCGACCTGCTCGAGCCCGTGCGGGCCGCCATCGGCGAGCGGCACGAGCGCGACTTCGAAGCTCCCGCCCGCCATCGACAGTTCCTGCATGCCGGTCGTGACGGCCGTGCCGAGCGTCCTGGCGGCCTGCGTGCGTGCCTTGGACAGGTGTTTTGCGTCGGCGAGATAGGCTTCCCGCGCCTTGGCCTGCACCGCTTCGAGCGCGCCAAGATCGGCCGCCGCATCCAGCGCGGCGAGCTGCGCGCGGCGTGCCGCGTGTTCTTCGTGCAGCGTGTCGGGCGGCAAGCGGAACTTGCGGGCTGTCGAGTGCAGCGCATCGAGGCGTGTTTCGACCTGCGCGAGCCGTTCGGGGTCGAGATCGACGCGCTGCGCATAGTGCGACAGCGAATAGACGGCTTCCTGCAACTGGATCTCGGCCGGCTCCAGCGACGCGAGCGCATCGCCGAGCGTGGTGTCGTAGTCGGCGAGGCTGCGCAGCTTCGACACGATCGCGCCGAGTTGCGCGAGCATCGCGTCGTCGGACTCGGACAGCGCGTTGAGCGCACCGCGCACGCCTTCGATCAGGTTCGCGGAATGCGACAGGCGCTTGTGCTCGTTGCTGACTTCGTCCCATTCGCCGGGCTGTGGCGCGAGCTTGTCGAGCTCGGCGAGCTGCCAGGCGAGCTTTTCGCGTTCGAGCTGCAACTCGCGCTCGTGCGCTTTTGCCACCTCGATCGCCTGCGTCGCGTCGCGCCACACGCGCCATGCGCGCGCGACGTTCGCCGCATCGGCGACGAGCCCCGCGTGCGTATCGAACAGCTCGCGCTGCGCGTCGGGCCGCATCAGCAGCTGGTGCGCATGCTGGCCGTGGATGTCGACGAGCATTTCGCCGAGCTCGCGCAGTTGCGCGAGCGTCGCGCTGGTGCCGTTGATGAACGCGCGCGACCGGCCGCTCACATCGATCACGCGGCGCAGCATCACGGTGTCCTCGGTGTCGAACGCGTGTTCGTCGAGCCAGCGCGCGACGCGGTCGTGCGGCGTGAATTCGGCGGTGATGTCGGCGCGGCCGCAGCCAGTGCGCACGACGCTCGCGTCGGAACGTTCGCCGAGGGCGAGGGCGAGGGCGTCGATCAGGATCGATTTCCCGGCGCCGGTTTCGCCGGAAAAGACGGAAAAGCCGCTGTCGAATTCGAGATCGAGCGCGGCGACGATGACGAAGTCGCGGATCGAGAGGTGGCGGAGCATGGTGTCGGGCGGAGCGGCGTCAGGACGCCTTGTCGTCTTCGTTCGAGGCGTGTTCGTTCCAGTGCAGCTTCTTGCGCAGCGTCGCGTAGTAGCTGTAGCCGATCGGGTGCAGGAACGGCACCGTGTGCTTCGAGCGGCGCACCTCGATCGTGTCGTTCAGCTCGAGCGCGGTGAACGACTGCATGTCGAAGTTCACGTTGACGTCGCGCCCGCCGACGATCTGGATCGCGATTTTCGAATCGTCGGGCAGCACGATCGGCCGGTTCGACAGCGCGTGCGGCGCGATCGGCACGAGCACGATGCCCGCCAGCTGCGGATGGAGGATCGGGCCGGCCGACGACAGCGCGTAAGCGGTCGAGCCGGTCGGCGTGGCGACGATCAGGCCGTCCGAACGCTGGTTGTACATGTACCGGCCGTCGACCGATGCGCGCAGCTCGACCATCCCGGAGAAGCCGCTGCGGTTCACGACGACGTCGTTGAAGGCGATCGCGTGGTAGATCGGTTCGCCGTCGCGCATGATCCGGGCTTCGAGCAGCGCGCGCTCCTCGCGCTCGAACTTGCCCGACAGGATCACCGGGACGAGCGCCTGCATGTCGGCCGCCGCGATATCGGTGATGAAGCCGAGCCGCCCGTGGTTGATCCCGATCAGCGGTGTCTTGTACGGCGCGAGCTGACGGCCGATGCCGAGCATCGTGCCGTCGCCGCCCAGCACGACCGCCACGTCGGCGCGCGCCCCGATTTCGGCCGGGGTCAGCGCCGGGTAGCCGGTGATGCCGATCTCGCGCGCGGTCTCGGCTTCGAAGACGACCTCGAAGCCGCGCTTGGCGATGCAGGCGGCCAGCGTGGCGAGCGGCTCGGCGATGTTGGGCGTGTTGCTCCGGCCGACGAGCGCGACAGTGTTGAACTGATTACCGGTTTTCATGCCGGCATTACACCATAGCTCGTTGACGAAAAGAACCGGCTGTGCGGAGACGGGGCCGGATCGGGCCGGGCCGCGCATCGGTGGCCGCGCCACTCGCCGCGGTCGCGCGGTTGCGCTAAAATTTTCCACCATGCTAGATCCTCGCGCACGAACCCTCCTGAAAACCCTGATCGAACGGTATATCGCCGACGGTCAGCCAGTCGGATCGCGCACGTTGTCCCGTTACTCCGGGCTTGAGCTGAGCCCGGCGACGATCCGCAACGTGATGTCCGACCTGGAGGAGCTCGGCCTCGTGTCGAGCCCGCACACGTCGGCCGGCCGCGTGCCGACACCGCGGGGCTACCGGCTGTTCGTCGACACGATGCTGACGGTCGAGGCACCGATCGACGCCGAAGCCGTCGCGCGGCAGGTGCAGAACACGCTGCAGGCCGGCGAGCCGCAGCAGCGGGTCGTGGCGGCCGCCGCAAGCGTGCTGTCGAACCTGTCGCAGTTCGCGGGTGTCGTGCTCACGCCGCGCCGCAGCCACGTGTTCAAGCAGATCGAGTTCATGCGCCTGTCGGACAAGCGCATCCTGCTGATCATCGTCACGCCCGAGGGCGACGTGCAGAACCGGATGCTCGCGACGCCGCGCGACTACTCGCCGTCGCAGCTGACCGAGGCGTCCAATTACATCAACGCGCATTTCGCCGGGCTGTCGTTCGACGAGGTACGCCGCCGCCTGCGCGACGAGATCGACCAGTTGCGCGGCGACATGACCGCGCTGATGCATCTGGCGGTGACGGCCAGTACCGAGGTGCCCGACACCGAGGACACCGTGCTGATTTCCGGCGAGCGCAACCTGCTCGAGGTGGCGGATCTTTCCTCCGACATGGCTCGGCTGCGCAAGCTGTTCGACGTATTCGACCAAAAGACGGGCCTCCTGCAACTGCTCGACGTGTCGAGCCACGCCCAGGGCGTGCAGATCTTCATCGGCGGTGAATCGACGCTCGTGCCGATCGAGGAAATGAGCGTCGTCACCGCGCCTTACGAGGTGAACGGGCAGATCGTCGGCACGCTCGGCGTGATCGGCCCGACCCGCATGGCGTACAACCGCGTGATACCGATCGTCGACATCACCGCGCGCCTGCTGTCGCTCACGCTGAGCCAGCAGTAGCCTGCGATCGCCAGCCCGATCCCGCCCCGTCATCGTGCCGCGGCACCGCGCATGCCGGCAGTCGGCCGAACGGCCAGCCGACCGGCGCGAAGCGGCCCGCTATAATTGAGAGCCGTCCGGTCCCGTGCCCCGAGCACGTAATTGCCCATGCGTTTCGATCTTGAGCCGCCTTCGAGCATCGCGGCTGCCCATCGCATCGGCGTGCTGCTGATCAATCTCGGCACGCCCGACGCCCCTACGCCGCGCGCGGTGCGGCGCTACCTGGCCGAATTCCTGTCGGATCCGCGGGTCGTCGAGATTCCGCAGGCTGTCTGGCAGGTGCTGCTGCGCACGCTGATCCTGCCGCTGCGCGGCCGCGCGTCCGCGAAGAAATACGCTGCGGTCTGGATGCCCGAGGGCTCGCCGCTGCGCGTGTACACGGAGCGCCAGACCGACAGCGTGCGGCATCTGCTCACGTCGAACGGCTATCACGTGATGGTCGACTACGCGATGCGCTACGGCAGCCCGAACATTTCGCACGCGCTCGCGCAGTTCAAGCGCGCGGGCGTCGAGCGCGTGCTGCTGATGCCGATGTATCCCCAATACTCGGCGTCGACCACGGCCACCGCCTTCGACGCCGCCTTCGACGCGCTCGCACGCATGCGCAACCAGCCGGAAGTACGCACGGTGCGGCATTACGCCGACCATCCGGCCTATATCCACGCGCTGGCCGAGCAGGTGCGCCAGTACTGGGCGCAGCACGGCCGGCCCGACTTTGCGTCCGGCGACAAGCTCGTGCTGAGCTTTCACGGCGTGCCGAAGCGCACGCTCGACCTTGGCGACCCCTATCACGATCAGTGCCAGCAGACGGGCGCGCTGCTGATGGCCGCGCTCGGGCTGTCGACGACCGAGTGCCGCGTCACCTTCCAGTCGCGCTTCGGCAAGGCCGAATGGCTGCAGCCTTACACCGCGCCGACGCTGCGCGAGTTCGGCGAGGCCGGCGTGCGGCGGGCCGACGTGTTCTGTCCCGGTTTCACGGCCGACTGCCTGGAGACGATCGAGGAGATCGGCATGGAAGTGCGCGACGAGTTCCTCGCCGGCGGCGGCAAGGCGTTCCACCGCATTCCTTGCCTGAACGGCGCGCCCGCGTGGATCGGCGCGCTCGGCGAGATCGTCGCCGAGAATCTGCAGGGCTGGCCGGTCAGGGCCGCGCAGCCCGAAACGGTGAGTTGAGATGAAACGATCCCCACGCTCACTTCGTTCACTGCCCCCCGAGGGGGCGGTCAGCCTCCTTGGGGCGGCCCGGCGGAGGCTGCGATGAATTTCAAGATTTCGACCGAACCGGGCGCGAAGCTGCGCATCGACAAATGGCTGTGGGCGGCCCGGTTTTTCAAGACGCGCTCGCTCGCGACCGATGCGGTCGACAAGGGGCACGTGAAGATCGGCGGCGCGGCGGTCAAGCCGGCGAAGGAAGTGCGTGTGGGAGACGAGGTCGAGATTGCGATCGACGGCATCGTCTGGCACATTGCCGTGCTCGGCGTGTGCGACGTGCGCGGGCCGGCGAGCGTCGCGCAGACGCTTTACGCGGAAACGGAAGCGGGGCGGGCCGCGCGGCTCGCCGAACTGGAGCGGCGCCGCACGTATCGCGAGCCGGCGGCTGAATTGCACGGCCGGCCGACGAAGCGCGACCGGCGCATCATCGACAGATTTTCTGGTGGGAGCTGAACATCTGGTCGAACGTCGCCCGCGCGCTCCCGTATTCGGTCGTGCGGTCGGTGACGGCTCCCGACAGGCAGATGGTGGTGGTGCCGGCAATGAGTACCAGCGCGACCACCGATATCGCAAAGGTCAGTTTCACGGTACTCCCCTCGAGAAGACGGGTGAAAGTGGCGCCAGGTGGATGTCAGGCGACGGTCAGCTAGGGGTAAACACGCTTTTCCGACGCTTGAGTGGAGTGTAGTGCAGCGGGCCTGTGCCAAGCTAGTACTTGCCAGGTAAGCGTTGTTACAGCCCGTTTCGCCCGAACTGGCGGACTATGCGGGCGATGCCCCGGCGTGAAGCGCGGTTGTTTCGCGGCATTGGAGAATGCCGGCGAATAACCCTCTTGAAATCGTAGTTTTCACCCTTATTTGCACCAGCAATGTGCGGTGCTGCCGGGTATACGGTCCGGCGGTTGCCGATTTGGCTTCAACCTCTAATCGACTTTCAGCGACATGGAAAACACGCAAGAGAACCCGGCTACCCAATCGGCCGAAGACATCGGCAGCGAGAAGCAGGCGGCGCAAGGCGCCGCTCCCGCCGCCGAAGCAGCCGACGCGGCGCTCGCGGAGGCTCAAGCCAAGGTCGCCGAGCTGCAGGAGAGCTTCCTGCGGGCGAAGGCCGAGACCGAGAACGTCCGCCGTCGCGCGCAGGACGACGTCTCGAAGGCGCACAAGTTCGCGATCGAGAGCTTCGCGGAGCACCTGCTGCCCGTGCTGGACAGCCTGGAAGCGGCCGTCAGCGATACGTCCGGCGACATCACGAAGGTGCGCGAAGGCGTCGAACTGACGCTGCGCCAGCTGACGAGCGCGCTCGAGAAGGGCCGCGTCGTCGCGCTGAACCCGGTCGGCGAGAAATTCGATCCGCATCAGCACCAGGCGATTTCGATGGTACCGGCCGATCAGGAGCCGAACACCGTCGTTGCAGTGCTGCAAAAGGGCTACACGATCGCCGACCGCGTGCTGCGTCCGGCGCTCGTCACCGTCGCGCAGCCGAAGTAAGGCCGTCGCAATGGTGCCTGCCGGCGTCGATCCGGCCGCGTTTGACGCGTTCGACATGCAGGCGCTGGACGCCGGCACGTTCGACGCGGCGATCGACGGCGCGGGCGACGCACTCGCGGTGGTGTTCTTCTGGGGCGTCGACTGCTTCAACTGCGAGATCGCGAAGAAGGCGATGCTCGCGCAGCCCGACGCGATCCGCGCGCTGGACCTGAAGTGGTTCCATTGCAACGTGTACGAACACCACCAGCTGGGGCGCCGCTTCGGGCTGCACGGCGTGCCGACGTGGTTCTTCTTCCACCGCGGCAAGCGGCTCGGCCGCGCGACGGGCTGGCATGGCCTCGCGCAGTTCCAGGCAGCGGTGTCGGCGGCACGCGCGAAAATCGCCGCGGCGGGCGGCGATCCGCCGGGCGGCGATCCGCTAGCCGGCGGCGATTGAAAAAATTTAATATCCGCATCGCTCGTCGGGTCTTGAAAACGGACCGGACGGACGCATTTCGGGAACAGAGTTGAATTCTGGCGCGCGAAACCGCCCCAAAACGCGGGGTTTTGCGCAGCAAACAAGCATTTCTGGAGATTAGGAAAAAATGGGAAAGATCATCGGTATTGACCTCGGCACCACGAACTCGTGCGTCGCCATCATGGAAGGCAACCAGGTCAAGGTCATCGAGAACTCGGAAGGCACGCGCACCACGCCGTCGATCATCGCCTACATGGACGACAACGAAGTGCTCGTCGGCGCGCCGGCCAAGCGTCAGTCGGTGACCAACCCGAAGAACACGCTGTTCGCGGTGAAGCGCCTGATCGGCCGCCGCTTCGAAGAGAAGGAAGTCCAGAAGGACATCGGCCTGATGCCGTACACCATCGTCAAGGCCGACAACGGCGACGCATGGGTCGAAGCACATGGCGAAAAGCTCGCGCCGCCGCAGGTTTCGGCGGAAGTGCTGCGCAAGATGAAGAAGACGGCCGAAGACTACCTCGGCGAGCCGGTCACGGAAGCCGTGATCACGGTGCCGGCGTACTTCAACGACAGCCAGCGCCAGGCAACCAAGGATGCCGGCCGTATCGCGGGCCTCGAAGTCAAGCGGATCATCAACGAGCCGACCGCAGCCGCGCTCGCGTTCGGCCTCGACAAGGTCGAGAAGGGCGACCGCAAGATCGCCGTGTATGACCTCGGCGGCGGTACGTTCGACGTGTCGATCATCGAAATCGCGGACGTCGACGGCGAAATGCAGTTCGAAGTGCTGTCGACCAACGGCGACACGTTCCTCGGCGGCGAGGACTTCGACCAGCGCATCATCGATTACATCATCGGCGAGTTCAAGAAGGAGCAGGGCGTCGACCTGTCGAAGGACGTGCTCGCGCTGCAGCGCCTGAAGGAAGCCGCTGAAAAGGCGAAGATCGAGCTGTCGTCGAGCCAGCAGACCGAAATCAACCTGCCGTACATCACGGCGGACGCGTCGGGCCCGAAGCACTTGAACCTGAAGATCACCCGCGCGAAGCTGGAAGCGCTGGTGGAAGACCTCGTCGAGCGCACGATCGAACCGTGCCGCATCGCGATCAAGGACGCAGGCGTCAAGGTGTCGGACATCGACGACGTGATCCTGGTCGGCGGCCAGACGCGCATGCCGAAGGTGCTGGAGAAGGTGAAGGAGTTCTTCGGCAAGGATCCGCGCCGTGACGTGAACCCGGACGAAGCCGTCGCAGTCGGCGCGGCGATCCAGGGCCAGGTCCTGTCGGGCGACCGCAAGGACGTGCTGCTGCTCGACGTGACCCCGCTGTCGCTCGGCATCGAGACGCTCGGCGGCGTGATGACGAAGATGATCAGCAAGAACACGACGATCCCGACGAAGCACGCTCAGGTGTACTCGACGGCGGACGACAACCAGGGCGCCGTGACGATCAAGGTGTTCCAGGGCGAACGCGAAATGGCAGCCGGCAACAAGCTGCTCGGCGAGTTCAACCTCGAAGGCATCCCGCCCGCACCGCGTGGCGTGCCGCAGATCGAAGTGACCTTCGACATCGACGCGAACGGCATCCTGCACGTCGGCGCGAAGGACAAGGCGACCGGCAAGGAAAACAAGATCACGATCAAGGCGAACTCGGGTCTGTCCGAAGCTGAAATCGACCAGATGATCAAGGACGCGGAAGCGAACGCAGCGGAAGACCACAAGCTGCGCGAGCTGGCTGATTCGCGCAACCAGGGCGACGCGCTGGTCCACAGCACGAAGAAGGCGCTGACCGAGTACGGCGACAAGCTGGACGCGGGCGAGAAGGAAGCAATCGAAGCGTCGCTGAAGTCGCTCGAGGAAGTGCTGAAGGACACGTCGGCCGACAAGGCCGCGATCGACGCGAAGGTCGAGGAACTCGGCAAGGTTTCGCAGAAGCTCGGCGAAAAGATGTACGCCGACATGCAGGCCCAGCAAGCGGGTGCGGCCGGCGCAGCGGGTGCGGCGGAAGGCGCGGCCCACGCGGGCGGTGCGCAGCAGGCTGCCGACGACGTCGTCGACGCCGAATTCAAGGAAGTGAAGAAGGACTAAGCCGGGTTGCCCCGGTGCCGCAAGCCGCGCGCAACACGCGCGCGGCGCGGCTGACGGGTTGGCTGACAAGCGGTCTGTCTTTCCTTCCGGATGGCCGGATCGACTCCACGCCTGGCGGGCTTCGCGGCCCTCCGGGCACATTTGTTTTTTGGCGGGTGCTGCACGAGCCGTCCGCGGACGGGCGCAGCGCCAGACGAGTCGAGAGACTTTACTGCAGGCGAAAGGAGCCGCCGCGTGCGCGATGCGTGGCGGCACAGTGAATCGATATGGCGAAACGGGATTACTACGAGGTTCTGGGCGTCGCGAAGAATGCGGGCGACGACGAAATCAAGAAGGCGTATCGCAAGCTTGCGATGAAGTATCACCCTGACCGCAATCCGGACAACAAGGATGCGGAAGAGCATTTCAAGGAGGTGAAGGAAGCCTATGAAATGCTGTCGGACGGCCAGAAGCGGGCAGCGTACGACCAGTACGGCCACGCGGGCGTCGATCCGAACATGGGCGGTGCGGGCGCACAGGGCTTCGGCGGTTTCGCGGACGCGTTCGGCGACATCTTCGGCGACATCTTCGGCCAGGCCGCGGGCGGCGCCGCGCGCGGCGGCCGTGGCGGCCCGCAGGTGTATCGCGGTGCCGACCTGCGCTACAGCATGGAAATCACGCTCGAGCAGGCCGCACACGGCTACGACACGCAGATCCGCGTGCCGAGCTGGGTGTCGTGCGAGGTTTGCCACGGGTCGGGCGCGAAGCCCGGCACGAAGCCGGAAACCTGCCCGACCTGCCATGGCCAGGGCACGGTGCGCATGTCGCAGGGCTTCTTCAGCATCCAGCAGACCTGCCCGAAGTGCCACGGCACGGGCACCTACATCCCCGAGCCGTGCGTGCATTGCCACGGGTCGGGCAAGGTGAAGGAAACCAAGACGCTCGAAGTGAAGATCCCGGCCGGGATCGACGACGGGATGCGGATCCGCTCGGCCGGCAACGGCGAGCCGGGCATCAACGGCGGGCCGCCGGGCGACCTGTACGTCGAGATCCACATCAAGCCGCACTCGGTGTTCGAGCGCGACGGCGACGATCTCCACTGCCAGATGCCGATCCCGTTCACGACCGCCGCGCTCGGCGGCGAGATCGAGGTGCCGACGCTGGCCGGCCGTGCGTCGTTCCCGGTGCCGGAAGGTACGCAGTCGGGCAAGACGTTCCGCCTGCGCGGCAAGGGCATCAAGGGGCTGCGTTCGAGCATCGCGGGCGATCTGTACGTCCACGTGCAGGTCGAGACGCCGGTGAAGCTGACCGACAACCAGCGCGACCTGCTCAAGCAGTTCGAGAAATCGCTGGCCGAGGGCGGCGCGCGTCACAGCCCGCAGAGCAAGAGCTGGTTCGATCGTGTGAAGAGCTTCTTCGAGTAACTCGAGTAACAGCATGACTGAAGGCAACGAGAGCGCGTCGTTCGCGCTCTTGGACGATTGCGACTCGACCGCGCTCGCGCGGTCGAGTCGTTTGTATTCGGGGTTCGTGCGCGAACGTGTGTGCACGGATCCGGCTCGGCTCGACGAAGTCGACGCGGCCGTGGCGCAGGATCTGCGCGACGGGCTGCATGCGGTCGTCGTCGGCGATTACGAATTCGGACGCAACCTGCAACGAGCGCAGCCGGGCCATGCCCCGTTGCGCTTTTTGCTGTATGCGCGCTGCGAGCGCCTGTCGCGCGACGAAGTCGACGCGTGGCTCGCGCAGCAGGATGGCGGCGGCACGCCGTCGATCGCGGGCGTCGCGCATGTCGAAAAGAGCGTGTCGCGCGATGCGTTCGACGCGGCGATCGCCGCGGTGCACGACGCGCTGCGCGCGGGCGATTCGTACCAGGTCAACTACACGTACCGGCTGAACTTCGACGTGTTCGGCACGCCGCTCGCGCTGTACCGGCGCCTGCGTGCGCGCCAGCCCGTGCGCTACGGCGCGCTGATCGCGTTGCCCGACAGGACGTGGGTCGTGTCGTGCTCGCCCGAGCTGTTCGTCGAGAAGCACGGCGACGTGCTGCGCGCGCGGCCGATGAAGGGCACCGCGCCACGTTCGGCCGACCCCCGCGACGATGCGGCGGCGGCCGTGTTCCTCGCGAACGATCCGAAGAACCGCGCGGAAAACGTGATGATCGTCGACCTGCTGCGCAACGACGTGTCGCGGATCGCGCGCACCGGGACGGTCCGCGTGCCGGCGCTGTTCTCCGTCGAGCCGTATGCGTCGGTGTGGCAGATGACGTCGACGGTCGAGGCCGGCTGGCGCGACGGGACGACGTTCGCGCAGATGCTGCGTGCGTTGTTTCCGTGCGGATCGATCACGGGCGCGCCGAAACACAAGACGATGCAGCTGATCGATGCGATCGAGTCGACGCCGCGCGGGCTCTATACGGGCGCGATCGGCTGGCTTGACGCTGCGAAGCAAGGTGCCGAATCCGAGGCACCGGGTGATCGCCCGGCCGGTTGCGGCGATTTCTGCCTGTCGGTCGCGATCCGTACGCTGACGCTCGACGCAGCCTGCGAAGGCGATGACAGCGCCGGTGCGGCCGATGCTGAGGCACGTAATCCGGCAACGGCAATCGCCGGCCGGCGCCGCGGCACGATGGGCGTCGGCGCGGGCATCGTGCTCGACAGTGTCGCGGCCGACGAATATGCGGAGTGCGAATTGAAAGCGCGATTCCTGACGGACGCCGATCCCGGCTTCCAGCTGTTCGAAACGACCGCCGCCACGCGTGCGGAAGGCATCCGGTATCTCGATCGCCATCTTGTGCGGCTGCAGCGTAGCGCGGATGCGTTCGGCTTCCGCTGCGATACCGACGCGTTGCGTCGCGAAATCGACGCGCGCTGCGCGGCGCTCGACGGCGACGGCGCGTACCGGATGAAGCTCGCGCTCGCGAAGGACGGCACGGTCGAGATCATCTCGGCACCGCTCAAGCCGCTGGCGGCGGGGCCGGTCGGCGTGCTGCTGGCATCCGCGCACGGCTTCGCACCGACCCGTGCGAGCGATGCACTGCTGCTGCACAAGACGACACACCGCGCCGAATACGATCGCGCATGGCAGGCAGCGGAGGTGCTTGGCGGCTTCGACATGCTGTTCGTCAACGAACGCGGCGAAGTGACGGAAGGCGGGCGCTCGAACCTGTTCGTGAAGCTCGACGGTCAGTGGGTGACGCCGCCGCTCGAGTCTGGCGTGCTGCCGGGCGTGATGCGCGGTGTGCTGCTCGACGATCGTGCGTTCGGCGCGACGGAGCGGGTCGTGACCCGCGACGATCTCGCGCGTGCGGAGGCACTATTGCTGACCAACGCGCTGCGCGGCGCGCTCGATGCGGTACTGAAGTAGCCAGCAGATAATCGACCGTTGCCGGCAGCGTGTGAAAGAAAAAGCGCGGCGCCCCGCAAAGGGCGCCGCGCTTTTTTCATCGAGGAGCCGGCGAACCCATCGCCAGCCCCGCGTTGGACGTCAGAACGAATGCTCGGGGCCGGGGAACGAGCCGTCCTTTACCGCGCGCACGTACGCTTCGACGGCCGCCTGGATGTTCGGCTCGCCCTGCATGAAATCCTTCACGAAGCGCGGCCGCTTGCCGGGGAACACACCGAGCATGTCGTGCAGCACGAGCACCTGGCCCGAGCAGTCGGCGCCCGCGCCGATGCCGATCGTCGGCACGCGCAGCATGTGCGTGACCTCGGACCCGATCAGCGTCGGCACGGCTTCGAGCAGGACGACCTGCGCACCGGCCGCTTCGACCGCGCGCGCGTCGCGCAGCAGTTGCGCGGCGCCGGCTTCGGTCTTGCCCTGCACCTTGAAGCCGCCGAACGCGTGCACCGACTGCGGCGTGAGGCCCACGTGAGCACACACGGGCACCGCGCGCTCGACGAGGAAGCGGATCGTTTCGGCGAGCCATTCGCCGCCTTCGAGCTTGACCATCTGCGCGCCGGCGCGCATCAGCTTGACGCTGCTTGCGAATGCCTCGGCCGGCGTGCCGTACGTGCCGAACGGCAGATCGGCCATGATGAGCGCGCGCGGCTGCGCGCGGGCGACACAGGCGGTGTGATACGCGATGTCGTCGAGCGACACGGGCAGCGTGGTCGTGTGGCCCTGCAGCACGTTGCCGAGCGAATCGCCGATCAGCAGCACGTCGACGCCCGAACGGTCGAGCAGAGCGGAAAAGCTCGCGTCGTAGCAGGTGAGCATCGCGATTTTCTCGCCGGCGTCGCGCATTGCCTGCAGCTTGGGCACCGTGACGGCAGGCCGGCTCGATTCCTGGAGATAGGTCATGGGAAATCCGGTTCGAATGGGTGAGGAACGACAGGCGAGGACGCGTCAGCGCGTCGTCTCGCCCTTGACGAAGAATTCCTTGCGGCCGCGCATCGTCTCGATGCGCTCGACCAGCAGGGCGAGATCTTCGGGGGAGTCCAGCGGGTTCAGGTGTTCCGCGGCGACCGTCAGCACCGGCGTGCGGTCGTAGTGGTAGAAGAATTCGTTGTACGCGTCGACGAGCGAGCGCAGGTACGCATCGCTGATCTGCAGTTCCATCGGCAGCCCGCGCTTCTGGATGCGCGAGAACAGCACTTCGGGGCTCGCCTGCAGGTAGACGACGAGGTCGGGCGACGGCGCCTGCGGCACGTCCACGTGCGTCGCGACCGAGCGGTAGAGCTGCCACTCGTCTTCCGGCAGGTTCAGCCGCGCGAAGATGTCGTTCTTCTGCGGCATGAAATCGGCGATGACCGGGCGGCCCGTTTCGAGCGCACCGATCAGCTCGCGTGCCTGCTGCGCGCGCTGCAGCGCGAACGACAGCTGCACGGGCAGCGCATAGCGCGCGGTGTCGCGATAGAAGCGTTCGAGGAACGGGTTGTCCTGCGGGCGCTCGAGCAGCGTCTGCATCGACCAGCGCTCGGCGAGCAGGCGCGCGAGCGTCGTCTTGCCGACGCCGATCGGGCCTTCGATCACGAGATAGCGGTGCGGGGCGCGCAGGTCGGGCGCGGTGACGGTGAGGGGAGTCGGGGTCATCGGCAGCGGTTCTTGTCGGCGTCTTCGCTGGCAGCGAGTGCCTTCTGCATCGGGCACTGGCAGGTCTGCACCCTCTCGACACGCTGATCCGCGACGGCGGCGAGGAAGGCATCGGCACGGCCGCGCGCGGGGATGTCGAGTGCCGGCTCGATCTCGACGAGCGGCACGAGCGCGAACGCACGGTCGGTGAGGCGCGGATGCGGGACGATCAGGTCAGGCTCGTCGATCGAATCGGCGCCGAACAGCAGGATGTCGAGATCGAGCGTGCGCGGCGCGTTGCGATACGGGCGCTCGCGACCGAAGTGATGTTCAATCTTCTGGCAAAGCGCGAGCAGCTCGCGGGCCGACAGCGTCGTGTCGAGCTTGACGACGCAGTTGTAGTAGTCGTCGCCGCCCGCTTCGAAGGGCGCCGTGCGATACAGGCTCGATTTGCCGAGGATCGAGATGGTGCGCTGCTGAGCGAGGCACACCACCGCGTCCTTCAGGGTCTGGCGCGCATCGCCGAGATTCGCCCCCAGCCCGATATATGCAACCGTCATGGCATCACTTCCTACGTCGTTCGCCGGCAAGCGCGTCAGTCGTCGGAACCGTCCGAGGTGTCCGGTGCCTGCTCGGCGGCACCTTCACCCGGCTTGCGGTTTCGCACACCGCCGCGGCGGCGCCGCTTGCGGGGCGATTTTTCCTTCGTGCCGCCCTGCGTGAGCAATGCCTCGCGAGCGGCCGCGTCGCCTTCGATGAAATCCGTCCACCACTGTCCGACTTCCGCATCGAGCTCGCCGGATTCGCAGCGTAACAGGAGGAAATCATACCCCGCTCTAAACCTTTGGTGTTCCAGCAGCCGCATCGCGCTGCGGCCCGAGCGTTTCTCGAGGCGCAGCTGCAGGCCCCAGATCTCGCGCATGTCGGCCGAAAAACGCTTGTGGATCGCGAGTTTCTCGGTCTGCATGTCGAGCACGTCGTCCATCGCGCGATGGAGCGCCGGCACCGGGATTTCGCCTTCCGCCGTGTATTGCTCGAAGCGCTGGCGCATGTCGTGCCACAGCAGCGTCGCGAACAGGAAGCCCGGCGATACCGGCTTGCCGGCGCGCACGCGTGCATCGGTGTTGTTCAGCGCGAGCGTGATGAACTTCTCGCCCTGCGGCTGTTCGAGCACGACGTCGAGCAGCGGCAGCAGCCCGTGGTGCAGGCCTTCCTTGCGCAACTGCTTCAGGCATGCGAGCGCGTGGCCCGACAGCAGCAGCTTCAGCATTTCGTCGAACAGGCGCGCGGCCGGCACGTTGTTGATCAGATCGGCGAGTGCGTTGATCGGCTCGCGCGTATGCGGCTCGATTTCGAAACCGAGCTTCGCCGCAAAGCGCACGACGCGCAGCATCCGCACCGGATCCTCGCGGAAGCGCGTGGCCGGGTCGCCGATCATCCGCAACAGGCGGGCGCGCACGTCGGCCATCCCGTCGTGGTAGTCGAGCACCGTCTGCGTCGACGGGTCGTAGTACATCGCGTTGATCGTGAAGTCGCGGCGCGCGGCGTCTTCGTGCTGCTCGCCCCACACGTTGTCGCGCAGCACGCGGCCGCTCGCGTCGACCGCGTGCGTGCGGCGATCGAGTTCGTCGCGCTTCAGGCGCTTCGGCGGCTCGGCGGCGGCCGCCTCGGGCGGTGCGTCGACCAGTGCGCGGAACGTCGACACCTCGATCAGCTCCTGGCCGAACTGCACGTGGACGATCTGGAAACGGCGGCCGATCAGGCGCGCGCGGCGGAACAGGCGCTGCACCTCGGTCGGCGTTGCATCGGTCGCGACGTCGAAGTCCTTCGGCGCGATGCCGAGCAGCAGGTCGCGTACCGCACCGCCGACGATGAATGCACGGAAGCCCGCCTGCTGCAGCGTGTCGGTCACGCGCACGGCATTCTTCGAGATCAGCGCCGGGTTGATGCCGTGCACGCTGGCCGGCACGACGGTCGGCTCATGGTTGCTGCGCGGTTTCTTCGCGCCGCCGCCTCGGGCGCCCTTCGGGGCGCGCGGGGTAGCAGGGGCCGCTTCGTCGGCCGGGGCCGTTGCGGGAGACGTTTGCTCGGTTTCGTCCTGACCGAGCAGCTTGCGGATGAATTTTTTGATCACGACGTTCAGAAGAGATCGAGGATGCGCCAGCCGCGGTTGCTTGCATGCGCACGCAGCGTGTCGTCAGGGTTGGTCGCGATCGGGTCGGTGACTTTCTCGAGCAACGGGATGTCGTTGTGCGAGTCGCTGTAGAAATAGGTGTGCGTGAAGTCGCTCCATTGCTTGCCGAGCGACGCGAGCCACGCTTCGGTTCGCACGATCTTGCCTTCGCGATAGCTCGGAGTGCCGGTCGGCCGGCCCGTGTACGGCGAATCGGGATGCCCGTCGGTCGTTTCGACCTCGCAGGCGATCAGCGTGTCGACGCCGAACGCGGATGCGATCGGGCGCGTGATGAATTCGTTGGTCGCCGTCACGACGCAGCACAGGTCGCCCGCATCGAGGTGCTTGCGCACGAGCTCGAGCGCGGCGGGTGTCATTGCGGGCCGGATCACCTCGTGCATGTACTGCGCGTGCCATTCGGCGAGCTGCGCGCGCGAATATTTCGCGAGCGGCGTGAGCATCGCCGTGAGGTACGCGTGGATGTCGAGCTTGCCGGCCTTGTAGTCGGCGAAGAACTGATCGTTCTGACGCGAGAAGCTTTCCGCGTCGACGATGCCGAGCTTCACCATGAAGCGGCCCCATTCGTGGTCGCTATCGGTCGTGATCAGCGTGTGATCGAGGTCAAAGAGTGCCAGATTAGTCATGGAAGCGCATTTTACTCGAAGCGGTTCGGGCCCGTGCCCGGTGGTGTGATGTCGTCGCCGGGACGCGCCAGCATACGGCGCAGCAGCGGCAGCGTGACGGCGCGTTTCTGCTCGAGCGAAAAGCGGTCGAGCGCGTCGAGCAGCGCCATCAGGCTCGGCATGTCGCGGCGGAAATGGGTTAGCAGGTAGGCGGCGATGTCGTCGGTGAGCGCGATCCCGCGCTCCTTCGCCGCGAGCTTGAGCACGGCGATCTTGCCGGCGTCGGACGGCGGCGACAGGTGGAACACGAGCCCCCAGCCGAGGCGCGTGCGGAGATCCTCGCGCACGTCGAGCGCGAGCGGCGCCGCGGGGCCTGCCGCGACGAACGCGCTCGACGGGTGCGCGCGCACTTCGTTGAACAGGTTGAACAGCGCGACCTGCTGCGTGTCGCTCATCCGGTCGCAGTCGTCGATCGCGTAGATGCCGATGCGCGGGTCGAACGTGAACGCGCCGAGCGGGCTCTGCGGCGTCAGGTAGCGCGCATAGCCGTACGACGCATCGCTCACGAGCGCCTGCAGCAGGTGGGTGCGGCCGCAGCCGGGCTCGCCCCAGATATAGAACGACCGATCCGGCACGGGGCCCGCCGCGAGCGCGAGGTCGAGCTTCTGCAGGCGCGAGATGAGCTCGTCGTTCTCCTCGTTCATGATGAAGTTGTCGAACGTGGCGGGCGGCGGCGTGCCGAGATCGAGCGTCAGTTGACGGGACACAACAGTCACAATGCGGGTCGGTTGAAAATACGCGCGCCGTACGCCGGGCACGCGCCGGGAACTGCGTCTTCACGGGCTTCACGCGCGACCGCACGCACGGCGCCACGCCGGTTTCGGCGCGGTTCGCTGGGCGATGAAAACGGGGACGTGTTGACCAAGATGCAATCCCTGACGATTCGGTGCTGGGAATTCCGGCCAACGGGCCGGCTTCGGGTAAAATCGCATTTTACCGACCTTCTCGCATTCCCCCATGAATCCTCCGAAATCCGCTCCTGACGCTCAGGGTCTGTCCTATCGCGACGCAGGCGTCGACATCGACGCGGGCGACGCGCTCATCGACAAGATCAAGCCTTTTGCGAAGAAAACCCTGCGCGACGGCGTGCTCGGCGGCATCGGCGGGTTCGGCGCGCTGTTCGAAGTGCCGAAGAAGTACAAGGAGCCCGTGCTCGTGTCGGGCACCGACGGCGTGGGCACCAAGCTCAAGCTGGCGTTTCATCTGAACAAACACGACACGGTCGGCCAGGATCTCGTCGCGATGAGCGTGAACGACATCCTCGTGCAGGGCGCCGAGCCGCTGTTCTTCCTCGACTACTTCGCGTGCGGCAAGCTCGACGTCGATACCGCTGCAACGGTCGTCAAGGGCATCGCGCAGGGTTGCGAACTGTCGGGCTGCGCGCTGATCGGCGGTGAAACGGCCGAAATGCCGGGCATGTACCCGGACGGCGAATACGACCTGGCCGGCTTCGCGGTCGGCGCGGTCGAGAAGAGCAAGATCATCGACGGCAGCACGATCGCCGAAGGCGACGTGGTGCTGGGCCTCGCATCGAGCGGCATCCACTCGAACGGCTTCTCGCTCGTGCGCAAGATCATCGAGCGCGCGAACCCCGACCTGTCGGCCGATTTCCACGGTCGCTCGCTGGCCGACGCGCTGATGGCGCCGACCCGCATCTACGTGAAGCCGCTGCTCGCGCTGATGCAGAAGCTGTCGGTGAAGGGCATGGCGCACATCACGGGCGGCGGTCTCGTCGAGAACATTCCGCGCGTGCTGCGCGAAGGCCTCACTGCCGAGCTCGACCAGAACGCGTGGCCGCTGCCGCCGCTGTTCAAGTGGCTGCAGGAGCACGGCGGCGTCGCCGACGCGGAAATGCACCGCGTGTTCAACTGCGGCATTGGCATGGCCGTGATCGTTTCGGCGGCCGATGCCGACGCGGCGATCGCCGACCTGACCGCCGCCGGCGAGCAGGTGTGGAAGATCGGCACCGTGCGTGCGACCCGCGAAGGCGAGGCGCAGACGGTCGTGGTCTGACGCACTTCCGCAGCAGATGCAGCAAGGAAAGCCGCCCGGAGTCGATCCGGGCGGTTTTTTTTCATGCCGATGGGCGCGGTGCGCCTGAGTTCGCGGCGCGCGCACCGGCCAGCAACGGCGGGACGAGCAGATAAAGCAGCGCGGCCGCGGCCCAGACGAGCCCCGGCCACGTCGAGCGTGTCGCCGCGTAGGTCGCGGTGACGACCAGCGGCCCCGCGACGCCGATCAGGCTCGCCACGCTCGCGAGCGAGCCTTGCAGTTCACCCTGGCGCGCATCGTCGACCTGCCGCGCGAGCATCGCCTGCAGTGCGGGCAGCGTCATGCCGCCCGCCGCGAACAGCGGCAGCAGTACGAACGGCACCCACGCGGCGGTCGCGAACGCAATTGTCGCGAGCCCGAGCGCGTCGCCCGCGAGGCCCAGCGCGAGCGCACGGCGCTCGCCGAGCCGCGCGATCAGCGGCCCGATCGCGAATGCCTGCGCGAGTGCGTGACACGCGCCGTAGCCCGCCAGCGACAGCCCTGCAATCGGCGTCGACCAGCCGAAATGTTCCTGGCCGTACAGGATCCACAGCGTCGCGGGTGCCTGCGACACCAGCGCCACGATCACGTAAATGCCGATCAGCGGCACGAGCGCCGGTGCGCCGCTCAGCCGGCGCAGGCTGGCGAACGGGTTGAGCGCGCCGACCGCATGGCCTTCGCGGGCCGAACGCGGCCGAGATTCCGGCAGCGCGCGCCAGACGAGCACGAGATTGAGCGCGTTGAGTACGGCGGCCGCGACGAACGGCGCGCGCACATGCAGCGCGCCGAGTAGGCCGCCGATCAACGGGCCCGCGATGAAGCCGATGCCCATCATCGCGCCGAGCTGGCCGAAGCGTCGTGCGCGGTCGGGTTCGGCGGTGACGTCGGTCATGTACGCAGTCGCGACCGCGACGTTCGCGCCGGTGATGCCCGCGATCAGCCGCCCGACGTAAAGCCAGGCGAGCGTCGGCGCGAGCGCCATCAGCAGGTAGTCGAGCGCGGCGCCGGCGAGCGACACGAGCAGGACGGGCCGGCGGCCGAAGCGGTCGCTCAGCGCGCCGAGCAGCGGTGCGCACAGGAACTGCGCGAACGCGTACAGCGCGAGCAGTATCCCGTAGTGGGTGTCGGTGCTGCCTGCGTCGGCCAGCGAACGCAGCAACCCGGGCAGGATCGGCATCACGATCCCGACGCCGATCGCGTCGAGCAGGACCGTGGCCAGGATGGCAATCAGGGACGGATTCAAGAACGTAACTCTATCGGTGATAGAGTGGCGATTATTCCACAGCTTTCCCTATCGGTGATAGAGATGAAGGACACAGGGGCGCGGCTGACGCGCGACACGGTACTGCGCGCGGCGCTCGAACTGCTCGACGAAGTCGGCATCGACGGGCTGTCGACGCGGAAGCTCGCCGAGCGGCTCGGCGTGCAGTCGCCGACGCTTTACTGGCATTTCCGGAACAAGGCCGAACTGCTCGACGCGATGGCCGAGGCGATCATGCTCGAGCGTCACGATGCGTCGCTGCCGCAGCCGGGTGAGGCGTGGGATGTGTGGCTTTTCGACAACGCGCGCAGTTTCCGCCGTGCGCTGCTGGCCTATCGCGACGGCGCTCGCCTGCATGCCGGTACGCGGCCGCGCGCGCTGCACTTCAGCTCGATCGAACGCAAGGTCGCGCTGCTCGGCGACGCGGGTTTCGCGCCGGACGAGGCGGTCGACGTGATGTATGCGTTGGGCCGCTTCGTGGTCGGATGGGTGCTGGAAGAGCAGGCGGAACCGGACGGCGACGCCGATGCGCCGCTGCCCGACGCGGCCGAGTATCCGCTGCTCGCGAAGGGCTGGGCCGCGCTGCGCGCGCGCGGCGGCGACGAAGCGTTCGAGCGAGGCGTCGCGTTGATCGTCGATGGCGCCCGTGCGCATCTGGCCGCGCGCGAGCACGGCTGACGCGGTCAGCCCGGCGTGCTGCCGTCGAGCACGCGTTCGAGCGCGTCGAGTGCGCGGGCCGTCGAGTCCGGCGTGATGCAGTCGACGACGATCCGCTCCGGCATCGCGCGCAGCCAGGTGATCTGGCGCTTGCAGAGCTGGCGCGTCGCGAAGATGCCCTTGTCGCGCATCGTCCGGTAGTCGGTGTCGCCGTCGAGGAATTCCCACGCCTGCCGGTAGCCGACGCAGCGCATCGACGGCAGATCGGGATGGAGGTCCTCGCGACGGCGCAGCCGCTCGACTTCATCGATGAAGCCTGCGTCGAGCATCGCGTCGAAGCGCTGCGCGATCCGTTTGTGCAATACCGCGCGATCCGACGGTTCGAGCGCGACCGGCACGAAGCGGTAAGCGGCGGCCGCATCGTCCGTGCGCCGCGGCGCGGCGAGCAGCACCGACATCGGCTGCCCGCTCAGCATGAACACTTCGAGTGCCCGCTGGATCCGTTGCGAATCGTTCGGCGCGAGCCGCGCGGCCGTGTCGGGATCGACCTGCGCAAGCCGCGCGTGCAGCGCGGGCCAGCCGTCACGCTCGGCTTCGGCATCGAGTGTCGTGCGCACGTCCGGATCGGCGCCCGGCAGGTCGTTGAGCCCCTGCGTCAGCGCCTTGTAGTACAGCATGGTGCCGCCCGCGAGCAGCGGCGTGCGGCCGCGCGCGGTGATCTCGCCGATCAGGCGCAGCGTATCCGCGCGGAAACTCGCGGCCGAATACGCGTCGGCCGGATCGATGATGTCGATCAGGTGATGCGGCACGCTCGCGCGCTCGTCGCGCGACGGCTTCGCGGTGCCGATATCCATGTCGCGGTAGACGAGCGCCGAATCGACGCTGACGATCTCGATCGGGCGGCGCGCGGCGAGCCCCAGCGCCGCGGCCGTCTTGCCCGAAGCGGTGGGGCCGAGCAGGCAGGCGATCGTCGTCGGGCTGGCGTGCGGTGCCGCGCTCATTGGCCGCGCATGAAGAGGCGGTCGAGATCGTTCAGCGTGAGCTGATACCACGTCGGCCGGCCGTGATTGCACTGGTCCGCGCGTTCGGTCGCCTCCATCTGCCGCAGCAGCGCGTTCATCTCGTCGAGCGTCAGGCGCCGGTTCGCGCGTACTGCATGGTGGCAGGCGAGCGTGCCCAGCAGTTCGTGCTGGCGCTCGGTGAGCACGCGCGAGCCGCCGAACGCATGCAGGTCGGCGAGCACCGCGCGCGCGAGCGACTGCAGGTCGGCGTCCTTCAGCAGCGCCGGGACCGCGCGGATCGCGAGCGTCGTCGGCGACAGTACCGCCAGGTCGAAGCCGAGCGATTCGAGCGTGTCGCGTTCTTCCTCGACCGTGCCGATCTCGACCGGCGTGGCCGTCATCGATATCGGCAGCAGCAGCGCCTGCACGGCGACCGAGCGGTCGGCCAGCGCGTTCTTGAACTGTTCGTACAGGATCCGCTCGTGTGCCGCGTGCATGTCGACGATCACGAGGCCGTGCGCGTTCTGCGCGAGCACGTAAATGCCGTGAATCTGGCCCAGTGCGAAGCCGAGCGGCTGCTCGTCGTGCGCGGTGGCGGCGATCGGCGAAGCCGGGAAGCCAGCCGAGAAGCCCGGCAGCGGCGCGACCGGCGCGTCGGCCGAATCGCGGGCGATGGTCGTCGTGCCGTCCGGCGTACCCGCGCCCGTGTCCTTGCGACCGAACAGCGCGTCATAGAGCGCGAGCGGCTGCGCGACGGGCAGCGTGCCCTGGGTCATCCGTGCCTGACGCATCCAGGTGTTGCCCGACGATGAGGACGACGACGGCGAGAAGCCGCTGCCGCCGATCGCGTTGCCCTGCTGGCTCTGGCCGAGCGGTGTATCCAGGAATGAAGCGGGCCCGCGCGGCGCCGGTGAGAGTTGCGCGGCATGGCCGCCCGCCGTGGTTTCCGGCGACGCGCCCGCGTGGCGCGCCAGCGCGCGCTGGACCGCATGGAACACGTACTGGTGGATCGAACGCGAATCGCGGAAGCGCACCTCGATCTTCGACGGGTGCACGTTCACGTCGACGGCTTCGGGCGGAAGATCAAGAAACAGCACATACGACGGGTAGCGGTCGCCGTGCAGCACGTCCTCGTAGGCCGCGCGCACGGCGTGCGTCAGCAGCTTGTCGCGCACGAAGCGGCCGTTGACGAAGAAGTATTGCTGGTCGGCGCGGCCGCGGCTCGCGGTCGGCAGGCCGGCGCAGCCGTAGACCGCAAGCGGGCCGGCCTGCTCGTCGAGCGGCAGGTGCGCGGTCGCGAAGCTGTCGCCGAGGATCTTCGCGACGCGCTGCGCGGGCTCGGTCGCATTCCAGTGCTCGACCGCCTTGCCGTTGTGCAGCACCGAGATCGCGACGTCCGGCCGCGCGAGCGCTGCGCGGCGAATCATTTCCAGGCAGTGGCCGAACTCCGTCTGCTCGCTCTTCAGGAACTTGCGCCGCGCGGGCGTGTTGAAGTACAGCTCGCGCACCTCGATCGTCGTGCCGGTCGCGCCGGCGGCGGGCGACAGCACGCCCGTCTGTGCGTCGATCTTCATCGCATGCGCGGCGTCGGCCGTCCGGCTCGTGATCGACATCTCGGCGACCGACGCGATCGATGCGAGCGCTTCGCCGCGGAACCCGAGCGTGGCGACCGCTTCGAGCTCCTCGAGCGAGCGAATCTTGCTGGTGGCGTGGCGCATCAGCGCGAGCGCCAACTCGTCCGGCGGAATCCCGCAGCCGTCGTCGGTGATCGAGATGCGCTTGACGCCGCCTTCTTCCAGCACAATGCGCAGCGTGCTGGCGCCGGCGTCCATCGCGTTCTCGAGCAGTTCCTTGACGACCGACGCCGGGCGTTCGACGACCTCGCCGGCGGCGATCTGGCTGATCAGCTGGTCGGGCAGGGGCTGGATCGCGCGCAGCGGGCGCGGAGCAGGGGCGGGCGCGGCGCCCGCGGCCGTTTCGGTGATATCGGACATGGCCGAATTATAGCGAGGCGGCGAATGCGTGCCGGGGCGACCGGAGGTTACGTTTTTTCACGGAGCCTTAAGGTAGTTTCGGTATCATGGGTCCGTAACACGCCCGGCCTTGACCGGTGGGCGCTTCAGCCTTTTTCGGCCGTTCCGGCCCTATCGCCATCGAGGAATCGCATTTGGATACGCTGCTTCATTTCGTCAATCTTGTCCTGCATATCGACGCCTTCCTCGGCGATTTCATCCGGCAGTACGGAGCTTGGGTCTATCTCGTGCTGTTCCTGATCGTATTCTGCGAGACGGGGCTCGTCGTGTTCCCGTTCCTGCCGGGCGATTCGCTGCTGTTCATCGGCGGCGCGTTTGCGGCGACGGGCGAGATGAACGTCGGCCTGCTGATCGTGCTGCTGCTGGTCGCGGCGATATCCGGCAACACGGTGAACTACATGATCGGCCGCTGGGTCGGCCCGAAGGTGTTCAATACGCATATCCCGGTGCTCGAGCGCTTCCTCGATCGCGCCGCGCTGCAGAAGACCCACTCGTTCTACGACAAGCACGGCGGCAAGACGATCGTGCTCGCGCGCTTCATTCCGGTCGTGCGTACGTTCGCGCCGTTCGTCGCGGGGGCGTCGTCGATGAGCGCCGCGCGCTTCCAACTGTTCAACGTGGTTGGCGCGCTGGTGTGGGTGCTGTTGCTCGTACTGCTCGGCTATTTCTTCGGCAACATCCCGTTCATTCGTCAGTACCTGAACGTGATCGTGCTGGTCGGGATCGGGGCGGCGGTCGTGCCGGTTGCGCTTGGTGCCGTGTGGAAGCTGGTGCGCGGGCGGCAGTCGGATAATGCGCAGAATACGGGCGGGCGTTGAGCGGGAGCGTTTCGTTTTCTTTTCGGTGCAATAAAAAAAGCGTGGCGGATGCCACGCTTTTTTTTCGTCCGGTGCCGCCGTTATGCGCTGCGATGCGAGACCGGGGTTTCGGGCGTCGGATATTGCGCGTCGCGGAACGTGTCGAGGATCACCCGGTTGGTGTCGCAGTACACCTGCCAGTAGTTCTCGGGTGCCGTGGACGGGCGCACGAACAGCAGCGGGCCTTCCGGCGTGAACTGCAGCACGCCGACGTCCGGCGCCGGGGTGGTCAGCACGTTCGGGATCTGCTGGATCGACGTCTTCAGGCGGTTGATCGCGTCGACCGCATCGACGCCGTTCGCGATCTTCGCGGTCAGGTCGACGCGACGGTACGACGTTGCGCTGTAGTTGGCGATGTTGTCCGAGAAGATCTTGTTGTTGCCGACGATCGTCACGATGTTGTCGGGCGTGACGATCGTCGTGCCGAACAGGCCGAGCTCCTTCACGGTGCCCGTGACGCCGCCCGCATTGATCACGTCGCCGATCTTGAACGGACGCAGCACCTGCATGAACACGCCTGCGGCGAAATGAGCGAGCAGGCCGCCCCAGGCGGTACCGATCGCGAGGCCGAGGCCGGCGAGCAGGGCGGCGAACGAGGTCGTCTGCACGCCGAAGATCTGCAGGATCGCGAGGATCAGCAGGACCGTCAGCAGCACGCCGACGACGGAAGTCAGGTAGTCGGTCAGTGTCGGGTCGACCTTGCCGCTGCGGCGCACGACCTTGCCGAGCAGTCGGGTGCCGATGCGGATCGCCCAGCGGCCGACGAACCACAACACGATCGCGGCGAGGAGGTTGAGGCCGAAGTCGAGACCGCGGGTCATCAGGAATTGCTGGGCTGTGGCGAGATCGATCATGCGTTCTCCGAAGTCAGGGGTAGAAAGGGCGGCGCATGCACCGGATGGGTGGCGCTTTTATAACCTGACCTGTGCGAGGCGGGCAACCTGCCTGACATTGCTTGACGTAATGAAAAACGGGCAGGACGCGGTAGCGTGCTGCCCGTTGGGGGGGCCGGATCGAGGCCAGTCGTGGTGCGCGACCCGGAATTGCGTTGCTTACTTCGGTGCGCGGCCGTAGGTATCTTCGAAGCGGACGATGTCGTCCTCGCCAAGATACGCGCCCGATTGAACTTCGATCAGTTCGAGCGGAATCTTGCCGGGGTTGCTCAGACGGTGTGTCGCACCCAGCGGAATGTAGGTCGACTGGTTCTCCGTCAGCATGATCTCCTTGTCGCCGTTCGTGACCAGTGCCGTGCCCTTCACGACGATCCAGTGCTCGGCGCGATGGTGGTGCATCTGGAGGCTGAGCTGTGCGCCTGGTTTGACGACGATGCGCTTGACCTGGAAACGGTCGCCCTGGTCGAGGCCTTCGTAATCGCCCCACGGACGTACTACGCGGCGGTGCGTGATCGATTCGTGACGGCCCGATGCATTGAGCCATTCGACGATTTTCTTGACGTCCTGCGTCTTGTCGCGATGCGCGACGAGAACGGCGTCGGCCGTCTCGACGATGACCAGATTGTCGACACCGATAGTGGCGACCATGCGGTGATCGGCACGGACATAGGAGTTGGTGGTCTCGTGCGAGAACACGTCGCCGATCTTGGCATTGAGGTCGGTGTCGCGCACGGCGATATCGGCGAGGGCAGTCCAGGAGCCGATATCGTTCCAGCCCAGGTTCGCGGCTTCGACGACTGCGGCGAATTCGGTCCTTTCCATCACCGCATAGTCGATCGAAATGTTCGGGCAGGCGCCGAACACGTCGGGGTCGAGGCGGATGAAATCTGCATCCTGACGTGATGTCTCGACCGCGAGTTCCGCGTGGCGGGCGACTTCCGGCGCATGGCGCTTGAGTTCGTCGAGATAGCTCGCCGCCTTCAGCATGAACATGCCGCTGTTCCAGTAGTAGCTGCCCTCATTGAGGAAGCGCTCGGCGGTTTGCGCATCAGGCTTTTCGACGAATGCGTCGACGCGGTAGACGGATTTGCCGTCTGCCGCTGCGTGGCCGCGGCGGATGTAGCCGTAGCCCGTGTGAGCTTCGGTCGGCGTAATGCCGAACGTCACGAGATGACGATCGGCCGCGATCGGCGCCGCTTCGAGCACCGCGTCGATAAAGGCCTTTTCGTTCTGGACGACATGATCGGACGGCAGCACTAGCAGCACGGCGTCCGGGGATTCGCGCAGCGCCAGCAATGCCGCAATGGCGATGGCCGGGGCCGTATTGCGCCCGACGGGTTCGAGCACGACGGACGACGGCGTAATGCCGACCTGACGCAGTTGTTCCGCGACGAGGAAGCGTTGATCGTTATTGGTGACGACGATCGGGTTGGCGACATTCGGAATATGGCTGGCGCGCAGCGCCGTTTGCTGAACCAGCGTATCTTCACCCGCAAGCTTCAGATATTGCTTGGGATAGCCGCCGCGAGACATCGGCCAAAGACGCGTGCCACTTCCACCGCACAGAATTACAGGGTAAATCATTGCGTTGCTCCAAGATATAAACGTCGACACCATTCGTTGAATGCAGGCGAATCGGCAGTTCTAGTGATTCGGATCCAGTTGTAACGATTTTTCAGAATTGATTTTCGTGTCCGTGCGTCAAGCCAAGCGTAGTCTCCACGCGAGATGATCCAGCGCGTTGCGCGTCCAGCGGACCGCCTTGACGAGAAATCGAATGTGCCGCGAGCGGACCCTGGCGAGCGGGCGGTTCGCCGTTGCGGCGAGCCGGTTCACCACGGCTTCCGCCGACGTGAAGCGTTTGAGTCGCCAGTCCCAGTAAACCGGATAGCGCAGCAATACGGCCGCGACTAGCATGTCGAGCGTCAGCGTTCGTTCGCGCCAGCGTTGCGGGACGGCATCCGCCGTCAGTCCCCAGCCGGCATAAAACGGCAATCCGTACGTGTGAACTTCCTTGCCGCGCAACAGTGCTTCGAAACCGGACAGCGACGACAGCGTGTGCACTTCGTCGGCGACTTCGATCAGCGAGATCAGGTCTGACGTGGCATCGACGATATTGGCCACCGCGGTTGTACCGAGATGGCCGATGCGATTGCCCGACAGCACGTCCGGATGCGGCTTGTAGACGATGAATGCGTCGGGGCGGCGCGCGCGGACCTCGTCCAGCAGCGCTTCCGTCGTCGTGATGCCTTGTGTGCCAAGCCGAATTGACGCATCGTCCGCCACCTGGCCGGAAACGAGTATGACCCGCGCGCCGGCAGGGGCGACCCAATCCGGTTTGCGTCGCCCGAGGTTGTATTTTGTCAGCCCGTATGTAGCGATTGCCTCGCGCAACGCGGCCGCGCGTTGCAGTTCGGATTCGGTGAATTCGGCAGTATTCAGGATGGCCGTCAATTCATTTGGGCGGCTGGAATCGAAATACATGCCGAGACGGTCGATCACCTGGCTGTACGGCGCGACCATGTCGGAGCCCAACCCGGTCGAATGCAGGAACCCGTCTTCGATCCTGACGTGTCGAATACCGTCACGCAGGCCCGCGGCCGACCGCCCGCCCCAGATCGCGGCGATTTCCCCGGCCTCGACGTCGGACGCGTGTTTTGCCCAGCGGAGGCGGCCGCCGCCCGCGGTCAGATAGGGCGTTGCGAAAGGGCGTTTCCACCACTGAAAGGCAACGCCTGCGACCGCGTTCAGATCCGAAAAGCGCCGGGCGACCGAATGCTGGAGCTCGATGAAGCTCAGGACTGCATCCAGTGTCCCACGGCCGTGCGTCACGGGGTCGAGGTAGCTGGCGGCTTTCAGGAAGGTCGTCTCGAACAGCCTGTCAACGGAATCGCATTGCCGTCGTGGAGACAATGCCAAGCGGTCGTGAGTCAGGCCCCATCCGGCATAGTAGGGGGCGCCGAAAACATGCAACGGAACGCCCGCGAGCAGCGCACCCATGCCTTCCGAGGCCGCGACGACGTAAGCGGCATCCGACGTCGCGAGGACCTCGTGCAGCGAGTGTTCGACCTCGAGTCGTTGCGTTCCGGGAGGCAGTTTCGTCAGGGTCGACATCCAGTGTCCGCTGCCGCCGTCCGCAGAAGGGAGCAGCCAGAAATCCGCGTCGGGGTGGGCCGTCTGTGCGGCCTGCACCATGGATTCGAAGCCGACGCGCCGCTGTCGTCGATTCGAGCATGAATCTGCGTGCGATACCGACCGTTCGTCGATGAGCACGATGCGCGGCCGGCCGGTCGCACCACGCCAGGCGTCGGGAAGTGGCTGAATGCGAGACCGGACATGCAGCGCATCGGATGTCAGCACGCGTTCCATCAGTGCCCGCGTCCGGGGCTGGGCCGTGGATCCGGTGCTGGCGTACATCAGCGATTCGAGCGTCGCGACGAGGCTCGGTTCGCAGGTTGGGGCGGGCTCGACGATAAACCAGGACAGTGGCGGTACATGGCGATTGCACTCGGACAGTACGGGGCCGGCGTAAACAGGGCCCTGGCCGGAGCCGATCGTGACGCCGGCATCCGCGAGTGCCGCGCGATACGTCGCGCAACGCCGGCGAAATGCGTAGCTTGCTTCCTCTGCCGGGCGGTGCTCACGGAACCTGCCGCCGGGCGCAACGTGCGACGCGGAGCTTTCGGCGGATGTGGTTCGATGGCGCGTGACGCGTGTCATTGGGACAGCGAATCGATGAATGGGTCCACGCGCTCGAAATGGCCAGCCCAGGTGGGTTCGCGGAAGCCGGCAATCCGGGCTACCTGCTCGTTTCTTTCCACGCCGTCGGTGCGGGTGTAGGCGAGGATGTGCGCTATCCAGGCGGGACCGTCCAGCGGGTCCAGGTAGTCGGGGATATCGGCCGCGATTTCACGAAAAACGGCCAGATTGCTGGCGAGAACGGGCACTTTCAGGCTTAGTGCTTCCACGAGCGGCATGCCGTAGCCTTCGACGAACGACGGAAACAGCAGCGCGCGGGCATGCTGAAGCCATGCGTGCAACTGCGCGTCGGTGCAGTCCGGAAGCTCGATCACCGCGTCCTTCAACGGGGCGCAGCGCTCGAGCATGTCGACGACGTTTTCGCATTCCCAGCCTCGCCGTCCGATAATCACGAGCTTGGGCGACGCGTCACCCAATTGCTCGACGAGGCGCCGCCAGACATGCAGCATGAACCAATGGTTCTTGCGCGGCTCGATGGTGCCGAGCATGACGAAATATGGCGCCTGAATCGGTGGCTGCGTGGGTTCGATCGAGCGATATCCGGCCGCGAGCGGTGCGACGATGCATGGCGGCATCGAGAGGCTGGCGCGGCGTGCCTCTTCCTTGATCGCGGCGTGGGTATCTTCCGAGTTCGCAATCAGTCCGTCCGCGTGGCGCAACGCGGTATGAATGCGGCGGCGATGACTCTCTTCGACACCCGGGCGGCAATATTCGGCGTGCGTGAGCGGAATGAGGTCGTGAATCATGAACACCGCACGGACGTTACGTTGGTGCATTGCCCGGTAATAACGGACATGCTCCATGCCGTTGTGACTCGTGTGAAGCAGTACGGCCCGGTCCGGGCGGACTCGCCGGGGATCGAGGTAGGCTCTGGCAATCGCACTGCGAATGCTGAATCGGTGCTGATTCGATCCGGTTAGGAGATTAAAGGCGCGTGAGGATTCGCTTTCATTCAGAATTCTCGGGAATCCCGCCCGGCTGATGACCGCGTGAGCACGGGCGCGATAGTGTTCGAGGTAGGCGAGACCAACCCGGTCAACCCCGGTGGGCAGCAAGCCCGCCGAACGGCGAGTAAGCAGGCGCGTAATATCCAGGCAAATATTTAACACGGATGCAATGTTCGTGTGGCATGCATAGTGGCACGCGTGCCGTGCGGAAATGCCGAGGTGTAGGAAATTGCGCTAACTATACGCAAATTTATTCCGCATCGTGCGACAATTGCCGCCGCCTCTACCCGGTGGCAGCATTGTGTAAATCGCAAGTATACGCAAATTTATTCTGCGTCGTGCGACAATTGTCGCCGCCTCTATCCTTGGATGACCGGATTGTATAAATGGCAAGTGTGAAACGCGGAGTGCAGTTGGCAATGGTAGTGGTTGGCTTGATCGGATTGGGGGCCTGCTCGGCCATTCCGACATCCGGGCCGAGCCGCTCGCAGGTCGATGCAGCGGCAACGAAAGGCAATCCGCAAGGTATTCAAATCATCGATGTAACCGACTCGGTTGCACGTCAACTGTACGCCAAGCGCGCGCACGCGGACTTCGCGACCCTGCTCGGCGACGACCGGTCGTTCCGCCAGCAGCTGGGCGTGGGTGATTCCGTCGAAGTCTCGATCTGGGAGGCTCCGCCCGCAACCCTGTTCGGCGGCGGCATCTCCGACAGCGGTGCAAGCAGCGCGCCGAGCGGCTCGCGGGTGACGACGCTGCCGCTTCAGGTGATCGATGGAGACGGAAATATCAACGTTCCTTTCGTCGGGGCGGTGAAGGCGTCGGGGCAGACGCCGACGCAGCTGCAGCGCTATATTGCCGGGCGGCTGAAGAATATCGCGCATGACCCGCAGGTACTGGTGCGGCTGGCGCGCAACGAGACGTCCTACATTACCGTGGTCGGTGACGTGGGGAGCAGCAAGCGGATGGAATTGAGCGCTCGCGGTGAGCGTCTGCTCGACGCGCTCGCGGCGGCCGGTGGCGTGCGCCAGTCGGTGGACAAGATCACGATCCAGATCACGCGAGGCAATGAAGTTGCGTCGTTGCCGCTGCAGGCCATCATTCGCGATCCGCGCCAGAACGTTCCGTTGCGGGCGGGTGACGTTGTCACGGCGTTGTACCAGCCTTACAGCTTTATTGCGCTGGGCGCGACGGGGAAGAACGAAGAGGTCAATTTCGAGGCGCAGGGCATCTCGCTGGCGCAGGCTATCGCGCGCTCCGGCGGCCTGCAGGATTCGCGTTCGGATGCAAAGGGCGTATTCATCTTCCGCCTCGAGGATCCTAAGGCGCTGAGCTGGCCGGACCAACCGGTCAGGACGACCGCCGATGGCAAGGTGCCGGTCGTTTATCGGGTCGACCTGCGTGACCCGAACGCATTTTTTGCCGTCCAGAGTTTCATGATGGACAACAAGGACGTGTTGTACGTCTCGAACGCGCCGATCACCGAAATCCAGAAGGTCCTGAATCTGGTATTCACGGTTGTCTACCCGGTGGTGACAGGGGTCCAGTCGTTCAAGTAACACAGGGCGCGATGTGGGCCAGGATTTGAGTCGGTTGGATCCGGAAGATCGTTTTTGAGATGCTTCCGGGTTCGTTTGATTCGATGTTCCTGGCGATTCTCGGCGAAATCACGTGGCGCCACCGCTTGTCCGGGCTGCGTATGCTTGTAATTGGCGAATTATTTACGTTGAATTAGGGAAGAATATGAAGACGGCTCTTATTACCGGTATCACTGGGCAGGATGGCGCATATCTGGCGGAGTTTCTGCTGGAAAAGGGCTATCGTGTCTACGGTTCATATCGTCGGAACAGTTCGGTCAACTTCTGGCGTATCGAAGAGCTGGGCATTCTCAATCATCCGAATCTGAGCCTGGTCGAATACGACCTGACCGATCTGGGCTCGAGTATTCGATTGCTGCAGAAGACTGAGGCGACCGAGGTTTATAACCTTGCGGCGCTGAGCTTCGTGGGTGTTTCATTCGACCAGCCCCTGACGACCGCCAATATCACCGGCCTGGGCGCGGTGAACCTGCTCGAAGCAATCCGGATCGTCAATCCGAAGATTCGCTTTTATCAAGCAAGCACGTCGGAAATGTTCGGCAAGGTGCAATCGATTCCGCAAACGGAAGCCACGCCGTTCTATCCGCGCAGTCCGTATGGTGTCGCCAAGCTGTATGCGCACTGGATGACGATCAACTATCGCGAAAGCTACGATATTTTCGCGTCGAGCGGAATTCTGTTCAATCACGAGTCGCCGCTTCGTGGGCAGGAGTTCGTGACGCGCAAGATTACCGACACGCTGGCAAAAATCCGCCTGGACAAGGCGAGCGTCCTCGAACTCGGCAACATGAACGCGCTGCGTGACTGGGGCTACGCCAAGGAGTATGTCGACGGTATGTGGCGCATGCTGCAGGCCGAGCAGCCCGACACCTACGTGCTGGCCACGAATCGTACGACGGCGGTGCGCGATTTCGTCTCGCTTGCGGCCCGTGCCTGCGATTTCGATCTCGAGTGGCATGGCAAGGACGAGAACGAAGTGGCCGTCGATCGCAAGTCCGGCAAGACCATCGTTCGCGTGAATCCCAAGTTCTACCGGGCAGCTGAAGTCGACCTGCTGATCGGCGATCCCGCCAAGGCGAAGCAGGATCTCGACTGGCAACCGAAAACGACGCTGGAAGAGCTCTGCCAGATGATGGTCGAGGCCGATCTGCGTCGTAACAAGATCGGTTTCTCGTTCTGAGAAACCGGGTTTGTTTGACGAGCCGCCCGTCGTTGCCGGTACGGCGTCGGGCGGATCGGGAGCGCGCTGTTTTCCGGTCGCAGCCCGCGGCTTCGCGAGGCGGGCATTAGGGACGGGAGCCGGTTCGCGCGTGGGGTCGCGCGGACGGTTGCGGCGGCTTTCCGATAATGGTTTTCAGAATTCGGCTGGTGCGGCTATTGTGGATATTATAGATATGTCTCTTACGGAAATTAAGAAGACCGTTGCTGTTGTGGATTATTGGCCCACCATCGAAAATGCTGAAACAGAATGCATTTTGCGGATCAAGTCGGCACTGCAGGAACTGGGTTACGAAACCGTTTCGATCAACCGTCATGGTTTTCTCGTTGACGATGCGTTGACGCATGTCGACGAACTCAAGATCGAATTCGTACTCGCATTGCATTTCGATTCGGCGAAGGCGTGGAGCGCATTTACCTATTATGCGCTGTGGAATCCGCTCGATTTTTATTTCCAGTGGAGCTACCGGGAAAAATCGGAAAACGCGCTGTCCAACGACGCTTTCCTGTCATGCGGTTCGCGTGTGGCCGACGATCACGCCCGGCGGCTGCTGAAGGGCTCGGGCCGGGCAGCAACGGCACCCTTTCTGACGTTGTTTCACGCCGTGCATGAACCGGTGGTGCCTCCCGCGCTCGGACACGGCAAGCTGTTCTACTGCGGCATCAACTGGGAGGCGCTGAGCGGTCGCGGCGGTCGCCACCACGAGCTGATGAAGTTGCTGGATCAGCGCGGCATGCTGGATATCTACGGTCCCGAGGTCTTCCAGAACGTGCGAGTCTGGGACGGCTACGCGTCGTACCAGGGATCGATTCCGTTCGACGGCAAGACCCTGATCAAGCGCGTCGCGCAATCGGGCATCGGCCTTGTCCTTTCGTCGGATGCGCACATCAAGTCCGGGCTGATGTCGAGCCGGCTGTTCGAGTGCCTGTCTGCAGGCGTGCCGATCATTTGCGATCAAAACCGGTTCGCGAGCGACAACTTCGGCGATCTGCTTTTCTATATCGACACGACGGAGCCGGCCGCGACCGTCGCACGCAAGGTCGAAGAGCATGTCGAGTGGATTCGCGACAATCCGCAGCTCGCGATTGAACGGGCGACCCGTGCGCAGGAGATCTACAAGGAGCGCTTCAGTCTCGTCGAGAACTTCAAGCGGATCTTCGCGGCGGGGCCTCACCTTGACGTCGTCAAGACGGACGGGATCGGTCGCGCGCTTTCGACCGTCTTCATCGCGGACGAGTGCAATCCGGCATTCACGTCCAAAATCCGCTCCTATGCGATGCACATGGCCGGCAAGCGGAATGCCAAGTGCTACGCACTGATTCCCGAGACGAGCTCGGCCGCGCGCGAGGACGATATCCGGAAAGCCTGCGAAGGCGTGGAAATCATCCGTTTCAAGCGGGATGCGAAGGACTACATCGGGACGGCCGAGGAAGTCGTCGAAAAGATCGTCGCCGTTCTGCAGGCATTGCCCGAGGGCGATATCTTCCAGATCGTCCCCGCTTGGGAGCGTCCGGTCTGGCCGACGGTCGAGTCGATGTGGGAAGAACTCGATGCGGCGCCGGAAATGAGCTACGTGGCGGGCGGCTTTACCGTGCTCGAAAACACCGGCAAGCCGCATGAAGGGCGTGCAACGTTCACGAGGCAGACGCTGCTGACCTCGATGATGGACGCGAACGCTCCGTTCTCGTGCTCGTCGACGCTCTATCGCCGCATGGAATCGATGAGTGAAGTTTTCGAGACGTTCGCCTATGCTCCGTATTTCTGGCAGCGCTTGATGTCGATTGCCTATCAGCGGTTCAGCGAAGGGTTTGACGACGTGCGCGTCGCAGCGGTGGACGATCACGAGTACTACGTCTTCCACCACCGCATTTCCAATCACGATCAACTGATGCGCGAATCCGAGATCATGCGGGACGTGCTCGGTTTCGACTATATGGACAAGCATCTTCGCGCCGCCTCGGTCGTGCAGGGCCAGCTCGTCGAGCCGATGGCGTTCGTGAAGCAGGTCGATGCGGCCGCTGCGCGTGCGTTGCTGGTCAAGCTTTACGATTCGGTGAAGATACCTAAATTCATTTCTGCTCCCATCCAGTGGTTGTGGAAGAAAAAGGCTATTTAGGAGCATCCATGAACAAGTATTTCGTAACAGGCGGATATGGGCTCGTGGGATCGGCGGTTTGCCGGCAACTCGAGATGGCGGGTGCGTCGTTTGTCGCGCCGCGTCGCGCGGATCTGAACCTGCTCGATCGCGAGGCGGTCGAGGGCTTCATCGCCGACGAACGGCCGACTCACCTGATTCATCTGGCCTCGCAGGTTTTCGGACTGCAAGGCAACTTGCGCAATCAGCTTTCGTCGCTGTCGCTGAATACGCGGATCAACGAAAACCTGCTGACGGGGCTTGCGGGCAGTTCCGTCAAGAAGGTGTTCTTCGCAGGCACCGTCGCTTCGTATCCGTTCCCCTATATCAGTCTTCCGCTGCGCGAAGAGGACATGTTCAAGGGGTTGCCGCATTTCGGCGAATACGGCTACGCGAACTCGAAGATTCACGCGTTCCACTATCTGGAATTGCTGAAGAAGTACAACGACATCGACTACGTGTACGGTGTTTTCACCAACATGTACGGGCCGAACGACCGGTTCGACGTGGAAAACGGTCATGTAGTGCCGTCGCTGATTCGCAAGGCCGAGCAGGCGATGGCAAACGGCACGTCGCTGGAAGTCTGGGGGCGACCGGATACGACGCGTGATTTCATGTACGTCGACGATGCCGCGCGCGCGGCGATTCACCTGCTCGATCGTGCTTCCGGTGTGGTTAATATCGCATCGGGGATCGAAAGCTCGATGGGAGATCTTGCCGACGCGGTGTGCACGGCGGCAGGCATTTCGGCGCCGATCAAGTGGCTGTCCGACAAGCCTGTCGGGATTCCGCGTCGTTCGGTCGACGTCGCGCGGCTTGCCGACACGGGTTTTACCGCGCACACGAGCCTGAAGGACGGTGTCGGCAAGACCTATAGCTGGTTCAAGGAAAACCTCGCATCGGCGCGACTGACGTAAACGCGCCTGGGTCGGATGAGGCCGCAGTGGACGATTGCTCGTCCATTGCCTGATGAACGCGCGCCCCGGGGCGCGCGTTCATCTTATCCGGCTGGCTGATCCATTGAATGCTTGTTTGATTGACGGAACATGGACGTATTGGGCAACGAGGGGCTGGCAGGCGCATGGCGGAAGATGCGTCTTTGCGTGTATGAATCGGTGCACCGGTCTCTTCTGCGATGGCTGGATCGCTGGTGGGTCCCTGGCGGCGCCGTGACGATGCGTCGCGCAATCGCCGAATCAAACGCCCGTCCTCAAGCCCAGGCGCAGTGGCCCGCGCAGCGCAATCTTTTCATTGATGTCTCGATCATTGCGGTCAACGACGCAGGAACCGGTATTCAGCGCGTCGTCCGCTCCATCGCGCAGTGCCTGCTGGCGAATCCGCCGGCAGGCATGACGGTCCATCTCGTGCGGGCCACGCGCAAGCAACCCTATCGATATGCGACGCAATACCAGGCGCGCCTGACCGGGCAGGACGGGGCGGGCGATGAGCGCCTGCTCGAAGTGCGGCGTGGCGATGTGTTTCTGGGTCTCGACCTGGCAAGCCGCCCGCTGGTCATGAGGCAAAAGGAGTTGCGTCGCTGGCGCGAAGTCGGGGCGAGTTGCGCTTTCGTTGTGTACGATCTGCTGCCTGCCGCGCATCCCGAATGGTTTACGCCCGTCGCATCGAAATCCTATCGCCGATGGCTGGACCTCCTGGTGATGCATGCCGATGCGCTGTTCTGCATTTCGAAGTCGGTTGCCGGAGAAGTCGATACCTGGCTGCAGGACAAATTTGGTCTCGAGCACAACGAAATTCGCGTCGACTGGTTTCATCTCGGCGCGGATTTCAACGCGAGCGAACCGGCCGCGATCGGCGAACCACAGTCCGCCGGCGCGCTCGCTGCAGTGCGCGCGTCGCGGCTCGTGCTGATGGTCGGCACCGTCGAGCCGCGCAAGGGACACGCCGAGATGCTGACTGCGTTCGAATCAGCATGGCGCGATGGTATAAACGTCACGCTGGTGATCGTCGGCAAGGCCGGGTGGCGAGTCGATGCGCTGGTCGAGCGGCTCAAGAATCTGCAGGGCGCCACCGATAATCTCGTCTGGCTCACGGATGCGAGCGACGGTGACCTGACGGCGCTGTACGAACGCGCGGACGGATTGATCATGGCGTCGGAGGCCGAGGGATTCGGCCTGCCGATCATCGAGGCAGCGCTGCGCGACATCCCGTTGTTCCTGCGAGACATACCCGTGTTCAGGGAGGTCGCGCACGAGCACGCCACCTACTTCCGCGGGGACTCTCCGGCCGAGGTTGCGGCGAGCCTCGAGCGCTGGCTACGGGATCTCGAGTGCGATCGCGCCGTCGGAAGCGGGAACATGGTGACGCTGACCTGGGAGCAGAGCGCGCATCGGCTGGGCAAGCTGGTTGAGGCGCTCGCGTAGTTTCCGGGCGCACAGGAATCGAGGTCGGGCCGGCGGCGTCGCGGGCACGAACAGGAATGTTGGGGCAGGGAAACGAAGATGACCTGTCTAATGGAAATTGGGGAGTGATCGAATGGATAGTTCTTATCTGGTAAGTAATTTCCGGGCAGTCGACAACGATGGCGAGTCACGAAAGAGATCTGCGCTGGAATATGCTTACCAAGTGAGCGGACTCATTTGCACGTTCGATCAATTTCTGAGCAAGAATTCCGAGTTCGTCAAGAACTATGTGTTTGGCGGTGAGGCCGACGACTACTATTTCACGTCGATGCTGGCCACGTTCGAGCAGCATGAAACCGATCTCGATGCATTCTTTGCGGCCGTACTCAACAAGATCGTCCTGCAACTCGAGTTCCAGACCCGGCACTTCACGTCCGGCTATGGCCCCGAGCTGTTCGTCTGCGACGCGCCCAAGAGCCACTTTCGCGTTGCGGTAGCCAACGCCAGCACGACGGCCGGCCTGCTGTTCGGCGACCCGGCCCAGCAGGTGCTGCCGGAGTGGGCCGGCAATCTCCCGCATATCGAATACAACTTCCACAACATTCATTGCCGTCAGCTCCACGACCTGGGCCAGTTCGTCGAATCCATTCGTCGCAAGGTCGGCGCGCTGGCGCTGTCGTTGCCGGCCGACGTCGATCAGTTGAAGATCGCCGAACGATATGCGGCGCTGGCCGGTTGGGTCGACGAGAACACGACCTACGTGTTCTGCGGCAAGAAATCCGTTCTGCAGAACGTCAAGCGGAAGCTGGAAGAGAAGTATCCGCACGCTGTCGTGCAGAGTCGCGAATACACGTTGAACTCGTCGGCGGCCCGCGAGGAAAAGGCGATCGTCCTGGTGGACGGATTGAGTGGCCTGCCCGACATCGAGATCGATTGCTTCGACATTCTCGACTGCAGCTTCACGACGGCGGCAGCCAGCAGCAACGCCGATTTCCGCAATCTCAGTTTTGCCGAGACAGAATTCTTCAAGCCCGTCGAACCCAGGAAGGTCATCAGTTTCGCGCCGGTTTCAACGGAAAATACGTTGAAGATGACATCGGAGATCCAGTTCTTCAACGATGTCGTGACGATCAAGAACGGCTCGATCGCGGCCCAGCGCGGTACGGTCGATTCGACCTACCTGCATTTTGCCGAGAGCGGCGAAATTGCAATGGATGCCGGCAACGAAATCGCCCGCACGGAGATGACCGAGCTTTACAGAAGCGGTGTCAACGTCGACGGCATCGTTACCGCGAAGCTGCGGCAGGCGCGCATCCTGAACGTCACGGGTCCGGCCATGCCGCTGGCGTTTACGCCTGACGTGCATACGTTCTTTTCCCATTTCATTCTCCAGTGCTTTCCCCGGATCCTGATCCTGAGGGAGCTCGGCATTCCGCACGCGAAGATCATCGTTCCGCACAACCTGCGTGCGAAGCAACTGGCGATGCTGCGACTCGCGGGTATTGCCGACGATCAGATCGTGAAGATGCCTCCCGGCGTGATCGTCAAGGCCGACGAGCTGATCGTGCCGCGTGCCTGGCCGCTGGCAATGTCCTCGTTCACGATTCGCATCTACGAAGAGCTGCTGGGGCGCGTCGTGAAAACGAAGCGGCGCCCGATCAAGAACTTGTTGATCAGCCGCGAAAGCCGCCGGACCTGGCGAAACATGGTCAATTACGATTCCGTGCGGAAAATTCTGGTCGACCGATACCGTTTCGAGGAGGTCAAGCCGGAGAAGCTGACGATCGAGGAAGAAATCGATCTGTTCAATCAGTCGAAAGTGCTGATCGGCGCGGAGGGGGCGGGGATGTACGCGTCCTGCTTCTCTCAGGAAAATTCGCACGTCGTCAGTATCTGCGACGAAGACTACATGATGCCGATCCTCGGCACCATCGGACGCCTGCGCGGGTTCAATCTCTACCACGTCTTTGGCGAAAGCTTCCGGTCCGCACGTGATGTCGATCGACGCTTGCCGTATGGTCATTGTGATTTTGCAGTCAACCCCCTCGATGTGGCGGGGTTGGTGGAACAGTTGATCTGAATTCTGCATTGAACTGTTTTGGATAACTGCCAGGTAAATACCGTGAATATGAGTAATTCTGAAAAACGTGCCGATGCTCCCTCACGACCGGATCGTGTCATCTTCGTCGGAGAGGTGCAGGCACTTGGCATGTATCGCCACTTTCAGCAGGTTTTCGAGAAGAGCAGGTCGGAAGCGTCGGACGTTCATTTCGTCGACACGAACGACGACGGCTGCCTGGGTTCGGTGAAGGCGCTGGTCGGCTCCGGCGCGCGGGTCGTGCTGCAGATCAATCCGAATCGCCGGGCTGTCTGCGCCGATATCGCGAATTTCCTCGAAGAGCACGGCACCTCGTTCGTCAAGGTGCCGATGCTGCTGTGTTCCGGCCTGTGGCCGTACGACACCTTCGACAGCGCATTGCTGCAATCCGGCTCGTCAATTGCCGGCACGCGCGGCGATTCGAAGCTCAAGGCCCTGGTGCAATCCGACGATGTGACCGAGGAAGAGGTCTTCGAGTACATCGGCGGCGAAGGTTTGAACGAGTCCGAGGTCGAGGCGGCATTCGAAGCGGACAAGGAGCAATGGAGCGTATTGCAGAGTGAGTGCGGATGGAATTTCCGCGACTACCTGGTCAGCAATTTCTCCAACAAGAAATTGTTTAATTCGCATACGCTTCCGTCGAACGCATCGTTCGGCTTGCTGATTCAGAAGATCGAGAGTTTTCTCGAGTTGAATGCCGCCGAGCGCACGGAATCGGAGCGGCTGATGTCGCTTGCCGAAATCCTGCAGCCGGATACGCCGATTCATCCGAGAATCGCAAAGGTCCTGAATCTTGCCTGGCTTCCGGCCGGCAAGAAGTTCGATATCTACGGACGCAAGATCGACTATCAGCGCTGGGTCACGGAGTATGCGAAGTTCTATGCGCCGATGCTCGAATTTCCCCGGAGCCGGTTCACCGAGCGGCCGCATGGCGTACCGAAAGCGACGGGCGACGGCGGTGCGCGGCATGGCGCTGCGAGGGCTTCCGTTGCCCAGGGGGCGTCGCATCAGGAGCCGCATTCGGCGAGCACCCTGCTCGGGCGAATGGACAAGCTTTTCGTGCTGTGCGTGATCGTGCCGTTCGTCGTGTCGGCCCTGTACTTTGGCTTGATGGCATCGGACATCTACGTATCGCAGTCGTCCTTCATCATCCGTACGCCCAGCAAGAGCAACCAGTCCGGCGGTTTCGTGGGCCAGTTGCTGCAGACCACGGGCATTTCCCGCGCGTCGGATGACACCTATGCCGTCAACAACTACCTGACGTCACGCGACGCACTGGCTTCGCTGAATGGGGGGGCGCGTTACGAGACCGCCTATAGTGGCGGGAAGGCCGACATCTTCAGCCGATTCGGCCTGTTGCCGCAGCGGCGCACGTTCGAAGACCTGTTCAAGTATTTCCAGGATCACGCCAACGTTCAGTTCGATTCGGATACCGGTATTTCCACGCTCGAGATTCATGCGTTCTCGGCGCCGGAGGCCAAGAACCTGAACGAGCATCTGCTTGAGCTCGGCGAGCAGCGCATCAACCAGATGAACGATCGGGCGCAGCAGGATCTCGTCACTTACGCGCAGCGCGAGGTGGTGCTGGCGGAAACGAATCTCAAGCAGGCGGCGACCGCGCTCTCGCAATATCGTGAGAAGCAGGCCGTGTTCGATCCGAATCTGCAGTCGTCGTTGATCCTGCAGAGCGTGACCAAACTCCAGAGCGAACTGGTGGCCAGCAAGATTCAGCTGGCGCAGTTGAAGGCGGTGTCGCCGAGCAACCCGCAAATCGGTGCACTGGAGGTGAAGATCAAGTCGCTGCAGGACCAGGTGGATGCCGCGTCGAAGAATGTGACCAACGGGCAGTCGTCACTGGCATACAAGAGCCCGGCCTATGAACGGCTGGAACTCGACAAGCAGTTTGCCGACAAGCAACTGGCGGCCGCGGTCATGTCGCTCGAGACGGCGCGTAGCGATGCGCAGCGCCAGCATCTGTATCTCGAGCGCATTTCGCAGCCGAACGAACCGGACAAGCCGCTGTTGCCGCGCCGCCTTAGAACCGTGCTGGCGATTCTCGCGATCGGATTCATCGTCTGGTGCACGCTGAAGCTGCTCATTGCCAGCATCAAAGAGCATCGCGACTGAGGTGGCTTAAATTGAATATCCATTTTCGAGAGCTGACCGGCTCGTTGAAAATTCAGGGGCGCGTCCTGTACGCGCTCCTGATGCGGGAGATCATTACCCGCTACGGACGACACAACATCGGTTTTGCATGGCTGTTTGCCGAGCCGATGCTGTTCTCGATCGGTGTGGTGATTCTGTGGAACGTCGCGCACAACGAGGGAACCAGTCACCACATCAGTGCGATCGCCTATTCGTTGACCGGTTATTCGACGATCCTGGTGTGGCGAAATACGATCGGCCGATGCGTGATGGCTGTCGAGCCGAACGCGTCGCTCCTGTATCACCGCAATGTGCGGGTCATCGACTTCTTCCTGGCTCGAATCATTCTCGAGCTGCTGGGTACGACGTTGTCGATGCTGATCCTGTTCCTCTTCTTCATGGTGATCGGACTCATCCCGTTCCCGTACGACGTGATGAGCATGATCATCGGGTGGGTCTTGCTGTGCTGGTACGCGGGCGCCATGGGCCTGCTGATAGGCGCGCTGGTGGAGTTCAGCGAGGTGGTCGAGCGACTGTGGCACCCGATTGCCTATTTTCAGCTGCCGGTATCCGGTGCGCTCGTGATGGCCGCGTGGCTGCCGGTGTCGGCCAGAAACATCGTGCTGATGTTTCCGGTCGCCAACTGCGTCGAGCTGTTTCGCTATGGATACTACGGGAACGAAGTCCGGACCTATTACGACACCTCGTATGTCGTTCTGTGCAACCTGGTCCTGACTTGCCTTGGTTTGTTTGTCGTTTCTGCGGCGTCTCGCCGAGTGGAGCCTGAATGATTGAGCTCGATGACGTCAGGAAATACTATTCGACCCGGAACGGACAGCGGCTGGTGCTCGATGGTGTGAATTTGACCATCAATCCCGGCGAGCGGATCGGCATCCTGGGCAGGAACGGCGCGGGCAAGTCGACCATCATCCGGCTGATCAGTGGCTCCGAGTTGCCGTCGTCCGGCCGGATTTCCCGAAGTATGAGCGTTTCCTGGCCGCTGGCATTTTCCGGCGGATTCCAGGGTAGCCTGACCGGGCTGGATAATCTGCGGTTCGTGTGCCGGGTATATCAGGCCTCCTTCGAAAACGCGTTGCCGTTCGTCGAGGAATTCTCTGAACTGGGCGAGTATCTGCGTGAGCCGGTGAAGAAGTACTCGAGCGGCATGCGTGCGCGCCTCGCATTTGCCATTTCGATGGCGGTCGAATTCGATTGCTTCCTCATCGATGAAGTGATCGCAGTGGGCGATCGACGATTCCACGAGAAGTGCAAATACGAGTTGTTCGAGAAACGCAAGGACCGAGCAATGATCCTGGTCTCGCACGATGCAATCACGGTGAAGGAGTACTGCGATCGCGCATGCGTGCTCGAAGGCGGCAGGTTGCATCATTTTGACGATGTTGACGATGCGTACGATTTTTACAATCACATCTGACGGCATTCCGGCTGCGCGTGTTCTTGATTGAGCGTCGGCCCGGGCGTGACGAGCGTGCGATGCGGCGTGGGATTGTGCTAGGCACGCCGTTGGCAGCGAGGCAGGAAGGGGACAGGTCTCATGCCTGAGTCTTCCAGGGCGACGAAGACCAGTACAAGGAAAACATGAAAATCAACAGGCGTGAATCAAGCAATCGAGCGGATCGTCTCGCGCTATATACATTGCTTTCGCATTCCTTCGTCAGTGAATCTGAAGGGAAGGAGGCGTGGATCGCGCACGCCAGGAACAATGTGGAGCTCTGCAGGTTTCTCGAGGGTCTGGATCGAAGAAATCTTTACCGCATCATTTTTGACCGTCCTCCCGAGAGTGTGTGGGGAATCGGCTCGGCGGCGGAGTTGAATCGGCAGGCCGACCTGGGGCTGCTTCATGACCTGGTTTTCTCCGAGGAAAACAAGGTCATGGGCGAGATCGTTTTTGCGAAGACGATCGAAAGCGCGGGTATGGATATTTTCATCCATATTCCAAAGACTGCGGGAACGACGGTCAACAATCTTCTCGAGGCCAATGCGACGCTTCTGCGCAATGCCTGCTTCGATATATCGACGCTCGTGGCTTTGTATCGGGAAAGCTCGCAGTCTCGCCGAATTATTTTTTCGGGTCACAGGACGCTGGAATTTTACGATCGATCCATCAATTTGAGTGATATCGGGGTGATTTTCACGTCTATCCGCGACCCGATCGACATAGCGATCTCGTATTTCAATTTCGCCTTTACGATGGTGCGCAACAATGATGAAGCATGGGGTGCGCAATGGCGGCCGTTCGTCGACGAGTGGCAGAGTTCTGGTGCCGGTCCTAGCGACTGGTTTGTGAATTACTGCGGGTCAGAATTTTTCCGGCGCAACGTTTCGAATATATATTTCGATTATCTTGGCGAACCCGGTAATTCTCCGGATGATGCGCGAGCGATCATCGATAACATGCTCCGGTTTGGCGTGTTCGCTGTCAGGTCGGATCGGGTGAATGATTTCGTGACCGATTCCGAGGGTGGTGAAAGGCTGGAAAAAAATAAATCCGATGCGGTCGTTACGCGCGATACGTTGAGCTTCGACATCCTTCTTCATTTGCGTCGGCTCATGCCGACCAACATGGAGTTCTACGCGTTGCTGGACAACTTCTCCACATGGAGAAAATCCGGGTACGTCGATTTCAGAGCAGTTTGATGGTCTTGCGCTGAGTGTCGTTTCGGGGTGCCGGCCGTGTCGCGTCGTTTCCCGGCCGATGTCCGGAAGCGGCATCGACCGGCCGGTGTCCTGTCCATCAGATCCGGCCGCTCATTGCGGCCACCAGGTCCAGTCAGGGCGAGATGAATAGTTGATTCGCAACGTATCGCCCGGTGCGATCGGAAAGGGCGCTTCAGGTGCCGAATTGAAAAGCGGATGGCCGTTCAGGTCGATCGACGAGATCTTCCCGCCCTGAATCGATACGAGCGCGCGTGATCCCAGCGGGTTCTTGAATTCCTTGCCGGACACCGGAAATTGCGGAGAAACCGTAGCCCGGTTTCCGCTAAAACCTGGACTGTCAGTGATCTGGTTGTTGCTTGCACCGGCATTCGACACGCCGTTGGTGGGCGACTGATTGCCGTTCAGGTCCACGGCGGTGACCGTCACGTTTCTGGACGCAGGCGAGATCGCGATGCCTTGAGCCTGGTTTCCGGTGCCCCGGCCATAAGCATCGCCACCGACGCGTCCACCGGATATGCGAACGCCAGCGGCATGCTGGCCGATGTCGATACCGTTGCCTTCGCCGACCTTCAGGAAACTGTTGCCGAATACGTTGGGCGAAGGGATGTTGATGTTCTGGCCGCCGGCCAGATTGATTCCGTGTCGACGCCATCCGCTCACTTGCGCCGGGGACAAGGTGGCATTGATGACGGTCTGCGGATAAGCGCCTCCCCGGTTGGTGCCATCGATGACAATGCCGTCGACGCCGGAGCCCGACTGGCCCTTGATCGTCGAGTAAATCGACAACTGGCCGATGTATTGGGAGCCGTTGCCCGATGGTCCGCCGACCCACACCCCGGCGCGACCGGCCCCGTCGATGTATCCGCCCGGCGCCAGCGTGGGCTCCAGGATCAGCTTGTTGTCGGCACGCTGTTCGATGTGCACGTTGTCGACCGTTGATTGCCCGATGTAGTAGGTGCCGTCGAGTGTGACGTGTTCCCCGGCAAAGATCGAAATGCCGTATTGCCAGCCCTTCAATAGCGGTCCATTGATGTATGGGCTTGAGATTTCGACTTCGGTCGGTAATTCGACAGCGCCGGTTGATGCTTTGTATCCGGATGCGGCGCTCAGCGGAAGCAACGAAATGGCCGTGTGTGAGTTGTGCGTCGGGCCGGCTTGCGGGTCATAGTTTCCGGGGGCAACGATTTGATCCAGTTTTATACCCTGTCCGCCATACAGGAATATTCCGTATGCGCCATTTGTAAATGACGCGCGAATCGTGGACTGGATTGGGGACAGCAGGACCACGTGCGGCTTCGTCTTGACGACGGCATTGGTGTGGAAAAAGCCGATGTCGATGATGTCGTTGCCGATCAGGGCAGTGACCGGGCTCGAGCCGACAACGATATCGACGATGTCCGAATCGGTTGCGATGACGGTCCCGGATTTGCCGGCGCCGCGTAGCCTGATGTGGGAGCGGGTTTCCCGCAGGGTCGACTTGATGAGGTACACACCGGATGGCAGATCGCAGGTGCCGCCGCGTCGCTTGCTGGATTGGTAATCGATGCAGGCCTGGATGGCTTTCGATACGTCGACGCTGGCGGTACCGGCTTTGACATCGGCGATTTGTGCCGGCGACATGAAGTCGAACACGTTGTCGCTATCGGATAGTTTGTCGGCGATCGAGCGGGGAACGCTTCCGGCGGCCGGTAACTGAAATACCCGAGCCGAATCGAAATGGGCGGTATTCGAGCCATTTTCAGCACGGGGAGCGAGATCGTCCGCGTATGACGGCACCAAACAGCTGCCGCCTGCAAGACCGAATCCCAGAAACCACGCGATTGCGGTTTTTCGGTGGTATTTCCGGATTTCAAATGCGTGGTTTCTTTCTCCATTCCGAATAGTGCGTCTCGTTGCTACCCGGGGAGGTCGGAGTGCCCGGACGAATATCGTTTCTATAATAATCGGCGTCGACAGTGCGGCCTTTATCGAGTTTTTACTTGACGCGACAGCAGTACATCGATATCGTTTGTTCCCTGTTTTCATGGCGTCCTTTCAATTCCTGCCCAGTCGCAGTGGAGTGTCGGCGGCTGCTTGCAGTCACGGGTGTGTTGGCGGTTGCCGTGATGCATATGACCGCTGCTTGCCCACGGGCGTTCTACCGGATCGACGCTCGCATGCCATATCGGCGGGAGTCATTTCCGCGAACTGCCGGTGGGTTTGTCACATTCGGAGTGATATATTTGTCGGCCGTCGTCGGGAGGCGGTGGCACGGTCTGGCACTGTAGTGCGCGCACGGCCAGGATCAACAAGAGCAGGCCATTTTTTCGAATAAGTCCGCGTTACCCATACCATGCCTCGCTCATTTCTTGTGCTGCAAGGCACGGCGTCGTCTTTCTTTGTCCGGCTTTCCGACGCGCTTCGCGCGCGTGGTCACGTCGTTCACCGAATCAATTTCTGCGGGGGAGACTGGTTCTACGACGGACGCGGCCCAAGCGTGAACTACAGCGGCAAGTCGTCGGATCTGCCTGCCTGGTACGCCGATTTCGTGCGTCGCGAGTGCATCACGGACGTCATCATGTTTGGCGATTGCAGGGAGATCAACCGGCACATGCATCCGATATCCGAGTCGCTCGGGTTGCGCGTGCATGTGTTCGAGGAGGGGTATGTTCGCCCTCACTGGATCACGCTCGAACGCCACGGTGTCAATGGCCGCTCGCTGATGCCGACGGATCCGGCCGAATATCTGCGTCAGCGGGATATCGTCCCGTCCGCCGAACCCGGCCAGCCGACCGGCTATAACCTCTATGAACGCGTCTTTCACGACATCACGTATCGCGTGGCCAACGCGCTGCTTGCGTGGCGCTTTCCCCGCTATCGCAGCCACCGGCCGCGCAACGGGGTCGTCGAATACGCAGGACTTGCGTTCCGCGCGCTGTTGCAGGGCCGCCATCACCGTCAGGCCGAAGCCGTCACGCGCGAATTGCTCGACGCTGGCCGGCCCTATTACCTGTTTCCGCTTCAGCTCAACTCCGATGCGCAGATTGTCGTGCATTCGCCCTTCGGCGGGGTACGCGATGCGATTGACCATGTCGTGCGTTCGTTTGCCCGGCACGCGCCGCAGGACGCGATACTGCTGATCAAGAACCACCCGCTCGACACCGGCATGATCGAATATCATCGCTTCGCGATGTCGATCGCGCGCGAGGCGGGTATCGGCGACCGGCTTCGCTTCATCAACTCGGGCCACTTGCCCACGCTGCTCGAGCATGCGCGCGGCGTGGTCGTGGTGAACAGCACGGTCGGCCTGTCGGCGCTGCACCATGAGCGCCCGCTAGTGGCGCTCGGGACCGCCATCTATAATATGCCCGGCTTGACTTGGCAGGGAAAACTCGACGATTTCTGGCATGGCGGCGAGCTGCCGGACATGCACCTCTATCACGCCTTCCTGGACTACGTGATGCATCACACGCAAATCAACGGCGACTTCTACACCCGAACCGGTATCGAGATGGCGGTTACGGGGGCGGTCGAGCGCCTGGATCGCGCGGATGCCTGATCAACTGCCGCGGTGCATCGTCATCACCGGCGCGAGTGCCGGCCTCGGCCGTGCGCTTGCGCTCGCCTATGCGAGACCGGATGCGATGCTCGGCCTTGTCGGTCGCAATCTCGCCGAGGTCGAGAAAACGGCCGCGGTCTGCCGAGCGCGGGGTGCCATCGTCGACACGGGCGCGATCGACGTGCGTGACGCTGCGTCGACTGCCGCATGGCTCGCCGAATTCGACACCCGCCACCCGATCGACCTGCTGATCGCGAACGCCGGCGTGGCGAGTACGATCGCCGACGCGAGCGACTGGGAAGACCTCGAGCGCACGGCTCGCGTCATCGACACGAATCTCTACGGTGCATTGCACACGGTCCTGCCGGTCGTCGACCGGATGCGCGCGCGCAGGCGCGGCCGGATCGCGATGGTCAGTTCGATCGCCGCGCTGCGCGGCATGGCGATCTCGCCAGCCTATTGCGCGAGCAAGGCCGCGATCAAGGCCTATGGCGATTCCGTGCGCCCGCTGCTGGCGCGCGACGGGGTGGGCGTCACGGTCATTCTGCCCGGCTTCGTGAAGACGGCGATGAGCGACGTGTTTCCCGGCGACAAGCCGTTCCTCTGGAGTGCCGAGCGCTCGGCCACTTACATCCGCCGGGGGCTCGATGCGGGCCGAAGCGAGATCGCATTTCCGGGATTGCTCGCGTTCGGCATGCGCCTCCTGCCGCTCCTGCCCGCCGCACTCGCCGACGCAATCCTCGACCGTCTGTCCTATCTGCCGTCGAAGGACCGGGTCAATTGAGCGCGCGTCTTGCCGTGACGCTGGCGGCCACCGTTGCGCTGTCGTTCGCGGTCGATGCGATCGCCGTCCCGCGAGCGCCGCTGCGGCGGCCGCTGCTGTCGTCAGTGCTTCACATTCTTTCCGTAGTCTTCCTGTTCGACTTGGTGTTCGCCGTCACGTTGCGGCCGCTATTTTCGGCCTGCGCGGCGCTTGCGCTCGTCGGTCTTGTCGCTGCAGTCAGCAATGCGAAGTACGAGTCGCTGCGCGAGCCGTTTGTATTTACCGATCTGAGCCTTTTCAGCCAGTTGTTTTCGCATCCTCGTCTTTACTTGCCGTTCCTGAGTATCGGCAAGGTCGTCGCGATCGGTGCCGGCATCGTGCTGGTAATCGCGGGCTTCGTCGTCGAGCGGCCCGTGTTGCCCGGTTCCCGCGCGCTGGCATGGTTCGTGGCGGTGCTGCCGTTCATGCTCGCGGTGCCCGTGGCTACCCGCGTGCCGCTCACGCTCGATCCCGATGCCGACCAGCGTCGGCATGGTTTTTTTGCCGTATTCATTGGCTATCTGCTCAACGGTCTGCGTCCTGCCACGTTTCGCCAGTTTCGTGAGGTCATGGCGGCCGGGCCGTTTGCAACCGGCAAGCCGGCGCGACGCCCCGACGTGATCCTGATCCAGAGCGAATCGTTCTTCGATGCGCGCCGACTGGGTGACGAGATCGAGCCGACACTCTTCAGGCGCTTCGACGACGCGCGTCGCGAGGCGGTCTGGCATGGCGAGATGACCGTGCCGGCCTGGGGGGCAAACACGATGCGAACGGAATTTGCGGTGCTGACCGGCATGGAATCCTTTTCGCTCGGGTATGCGCGTTTTTATCCTTACGCGTTCGTAAGAAACAAAATCGCGTCACTCGCTTCATGGTTCGGCCGTTGCGGTTACGATACAGTCGCGATTCATCCCTATTACGCCGATTTCTTCGGACGTCACCGGGTATTTCCGTTGCTCGGCTTTTCGCGCTTTCTCGATATCCGTCATTTTGCGTCGGCGTCCCGTGCGGGGCCGTACGTGGCGGACGCCGCCGTGTCCGACGCGATCGTCGCGGAACTCGAGGCGGCGAGCGGCGACCGCCCGCGCTTCGTTTTTGCAATGACGATGGAAAATCACGGCCCGCTGCATCTTGAGCAGGTTTTGCCTGGTGAATCGTCTTCACGGCATACTCTTGGCGAGGGCGCATCCTGGCGCGATCTGACCGCCTATCTGCGACACATTGAAAATGCAGACGCAATGATCGGGCGCTTGCTCGATTATTTGCGCACCAGCGATCGTGAAACGGTCGTTTGCTTTTACGGCGATCACGTTCCCGCTCTGCCTGACGTTTTCCAAAAGCTGGGCGTTACCCCGCAACGCAGCGATTACTTTATTTGGAGAAATTACGGCACAGTGACGGCGCAATGTCGGAATTTGGCTGCCGAGGAGTTAGGCGCGGCACTGCTGCGCGTGGTTCAAGAGGACGGAAATCGTGCGGAAGGGCCGCGCGCATCCGAGAAAGCGACATAAAAGATGAACAGTAAGATTGCAATAGTTGGGATAGCTTGTCGGTTTCCCGGGAGCGCGAACAATCTCGGCGACTTCTGGCAACTGCTGCGCGACGAACGCGACGCAGTGACCGAAATCCCCGCCGACCGCTTCGGCACCGACTTCTACCAGCACCCGTCCAAGCGCGAACCGGGCAAGAGCTATACGTTCTCGGCCGGCGTCCTCGACAACGTCGCCGGCTTCGACGCAGCGTTCTTCGGCATTTCCCCGCGTGAAGCGGCCCAGATGGACCCCCAGCAGCGCCTGCTGCTCGAACTCGCATGGGAAGCATTCGAGGACGCGGGCGTTCGCCCGGCCGACATGCGCGGCAGCAACTGCGGTGTCTTCGTCGGTGCCGCGAGCATGGATTACGGCAACCGCAACATGGACGATCTGAACGTGATCGATCCGTATTCGGCAACCGGCAACACCCTGAGCATCGCATCGAACCGCGTGTCCTACCTGTTCGACCTGCGCGGTCCGAGCATGTCGGTCGACACGGCCTGCTCGTCGTCGCTCGTCGCGCTCCACCAGGCCGTCAAGGCGCTGCAGTCCGGCGAAGCCGACGTGGCGCTCGCAGGCGGCGTCAACCTGCTGCTGCATCCGTTCGGTTTCGTCAGCTTCTCCAAGGCGTCGATGCTGTCGCCGCGCGGCCGTTGCCGCGCGTTCGATGCGACCGGCGACGGCTATGTTCGCTCGGAAGGCGGCGCGTTCGTGCTGCTCAAGCCGCTCGATCGCGCGCTCGCCGACGGCGATACGATCCATGCGGTGATCGCCGGCTCAGGCGTGAACTCGGTCGGCCACTCGCCGGGCGGCATCAGCGTGCCGGGCGCGGCCGCCCAGGCGTCGCTGCTGCGCAGCGTGTACGCGCGCGCGGGCATCGATCCGCAGTCGCTCGCGTACCTCGAGGCGCACGGCACCGGCACGGCGGTCGGCGATCCGATCGAGGCGCGCGCGCTGATCGACGTCGTGTCGGGCGAACGCCCGGCGGATCGTCCGCTGCTGATCGGTTCGGTCAAGACCAACATCGGCCATCTCGAGACGGCATCCGGCATGGCCGGGCTGCTGAAGGCGGTGCTGTGCCTGAAGCATCGCGCGGTACCTCGCTCGCTGCACTTCGTCACGCCCAATCCCGGGATCGATTTCGACGGCGGGCGTCTGCGCGTCGTCGATCGCTACATGCCGCTCGACGCGGGCGACGCGCCGCTGACGGTCGGTGTCAACTCGTTCGGCTTCGGCGGAACGAACGCACACGTCGTGCTGACCGAGGCGCCGGCTTCAAATGAGGCGTCGTCGGCCGCACCCGAGCCGACTCACGCGCAGCTGTCTCCACTCGTCCTGACCGCGCGTAACGCGAACGCGCTCGGCGCGCTCGCGGGCCGCTATCTGGCGACGCTCGACAACGGCGGCGACTGGCAGGCGCTTGCCGCCGCGGCCGCACGTCGCCGTCAATGGCTCGAACATCGCGCGATCGTCGCGCCCGCCGCCCGACCCGACGAGCGCCGTGTACGGCAAGGGGTGGCTCTCGTGGAGACGTTCCGGAGGGTCGCTT
>NZ_JAAGPO010000062.1:0-53968 GCF_017104825.1 Burkholderia sp. Ac-20345
CGCTGCCGCTGGTGGTGTTCTCGCGCGTGCGGCTGGGGCTGAACCCGGAGATGAACGCACTGGCGACGCTGTTCATCACGGCGGTGACGATCGGCGTGATCGTCGTGAACCGGATGATGATCGCGCGCGAACGGCGCCGCATCGCCGACATGAAGGCGGCGTTCGCGGTGGCGTGAGGGCGTGCGTGGGGCACGGGCATGAACGCGGCCGGTCGGCCGCGTGATGCATGACGAAGGCGGGGGGTGTGCCAGCACGGCATGCCCGCCGACGCGCTATAGTCGAGCGATTCGCGCCCCGGGTGTTGCATGCCCGGCGGCATCTCTCTTCGACCGAACCCGCCCCATGACAACGCAACCCGACGTTTCCATCCGGCTCACCGATACCGGGCAGCCGTCCGCGCACGACTTCATCAGCCGCAAGCTCGGCGAATTCAATCACGCGATGACGGGGCGCGCCGACGCGGCCACGCTCGACGTGTACGTGACCGATCCCGCGACCGGCGAGATCCTGGGTGGCCTCACCGGGCGCACGTCGCTTGGCCTCTTCTTCATTGATCTGTTCTACCTGCCCGAATCGCTGCGCGGCGGCGGGTTCGGCAGCCGGCTGCTGCGCGAGGCCGAAGCCGAAGCGAAACGACGCGGATGCGCACGTGCGGTGCTCTACACGATCTCGTTCCAGGCGCCGGATTTCTACCGGAAGCAGGGCTACGAAGCGTTCGGCGAAGTACCGTGCGAGCCGGAGGGCACGTCGCGCGTGTTCATGGTGAAGGTGCTTTGAACCGGTTCAGCCGGCTCGCGTCACGATTGGAAGAGCGCCATGACCCATGCTCGTGCTGCTTGACCCGGTACGATTCAACATTGGAGTCTGAAATTCAACCCGCCTCACACACGGAATTCCGGACACCTCCGAGGAGGCCTTCGCAGCCATCCACATGTGTACTGCAGAGGTAGGCTGCAGGCCCCTTGCGGCACTTTTTGCGTGCCATTTTTTAGACCGCAATGGCCAGATATGGCCTGCGAGTTAGCGCGGTCTTCATTGCGTTAGGCGCCACAGGAACATTCGATGAGCAACGAACAAGCCGTTTACCAACGCATAGGGGAGTTTGCCGTCTCATTCCAATGGATTGAGAACAAGCTTCGGGAGATTGGATGGTTCATCCTCGATCCAGAGCGCCTGAAATGGCCCCCCCCGATCTGAGAAACCTCACCAATGAAAAGCTCGTTGACCGCGTTCACGAACTCTTCCTGCAGGCGCTACCAAAGTGCAAACTGCCTCAGGCCCTGGAAGCTGATTTCAAAGACTCCTTTTCATTTTCCGTCGAACGACTGCATCAACTCAGAAGGGACCGAAACCGCATACTTCACTCCGCGTACATCGAGCTCAAGGCGGGCGGAGAGGTCCAAGGGATGCTTCGCTCTGGCGCGAGGTTTCAGGTCGATGAAGAAACAGGCGAGCCACTTTTTGATCAAGAGCTACTAACCGACAAGTCGTTCATTTCCGAAATGAAGGCTATGGCCGAGTTGGAACTGTTTCTCAATCGAGCCTATACGCAACTCATTCACCGGTATCCGAACGGTGGCGCCTAACCCTTCCATCGAGAGGACCCGTCCCGGCAGCGACAGCGCGAACGACTGCTCGACAGCTTTCCGACAGTTGCATCCCCGAGTTTCCAGCGGCCGAGCATATTGCCGGGCTCATTGTTCAAGGCGGGCGAAACCCGCGACGGTTGAGTGCTCATCCGCTCAACGGCTTAACTCCACTCAGCACTGGTCGTCGCCGACGGCCATGCTGCGGAGCTGATTCGGTTCGTGCGAGAGGGATCGCTTGCCAAGGCCAGGTAACGGCTCTTGCTAGGTCTAGAAGATACGTTCCCGATCAATGCCAGCGCTGGTAAAAATCGGTGCCACGCGACTGGCGGTCAGCCATGCCAGACCAAAGAAGAGCAGTCCGCCTGCTTCGCCAACAAGCACTGGGCGCATGGAGTCCGGCAGATGCTTGCTCGTCGCGAGGATGAGGACTGAGCCGATCATGCCGGCTAGGCAGAATGCGTATACGTGCTTGCGTCGCGCCGCATTGGATGTCCAGGCTGGTGGGCTATTTGCGGGGCGCCCAGTCGTGTAGGAACCAGCCGCCTTGCGGCTCGCCTTGAAATAGAAGTGGGCAACGAAATAGAAAAGCACCGTGTACACAACGCCGGCGGACCCGTAGTGCAAATGCGGCACGAGCTCCGTGTAGCAGTCGCAGTTGCAGGGAAACAGTGCGACACCTGCGGCAGCAATGGCGCCGACGCGCGCAAGGACACCCTGCAGCATTGTCTCGCCGCGGTAGCTCAAGAGCAGAGCACTGATGGCGAGCAAGGTGCCCACGAGGTAGATTCTCGGCCAGTCGACAAGCATTAGCCAAGGGTGGCCAGTGTCGGGCAAGTGGCACGCGTTGGGGTCCTCGGGGTGAAATGGAATACCAAACCAGTAGCTGGCGCTGATCGAGCGTACCCAGGTACTGGTCAAGATCACTTCGACGACAGGAAGCAAGATGGCGAGCACACCGATCATGGCCTTGATAGTGGTGCCGTTGAAGGTTCCCACGTAAGCGCTGTTGACGCTACCGAGGCCGAGTGCGCGGGAGATGGTCACTGGCATCTCATGTTCTCCTGTTTGGCAGGACTCAGTCTTGACGATGAATATTGGGATCATCGTGACTCTGTTGCTCATTCCACCCTGATACCTGGGCGTCCCCGGCCACCTGAGAGCTGGCCGGTCGCGCTGTCGTGCTGCGCATCGAGCCCCCTGCGGGTCTCGCCCCTGGCGGGCTTCCATCGTTCCCTTGCTCCGCTCGGCTGACGCATCCTTGCGCGTGCGGTGCTCTACACGATCTCGTTCCAGGCACCGGATTTCTACCGGAAGCAGGGCTACGAAGCGTTCGGAGAAGTGCCGTGCGAGCCGGCATCCGGGCACGGGCAGCGTCACTGAATGCCTGACCCGCGCCGGCGGGAGCCGCCCCGTGCGAACCGCCACGGGGCGCACCTCCTCCCTCGTCAGCAATGCTCCAGCGCGTACGACAGGTCGGCGATCAGGTCGTCCGGATGTTCGAGCCCGACCGACACGCGAATCAATCCTTCCGATACGCCCGCCGCCGCACGCGCATCGGCCGGCACGCCCGAATGCGTCGTCGACGCCGGATGGCAGATCAGCGACTCCGTGCCGCCGAGACTGACCGCGGACTTGAAGAGCGTCAGGTGGTTGATGAACCTGAACGCCTGTTCGCGTCCGCCGTCGAGGATGAACGCGAACGTCGAGCCCGGCCCGGTGCACTGGCGCTGGTAGACGGCCTGGTAGGCCGGATCGTCGATAAGCTCGGGGTGCAGCACGCGCACCGGGCGATGCGGATTGCCGGCGAGCCAGCGGGCGACGGTGCTGCCGCTGCGCGCGGCCTGCTGCATGCGCAGCACGAGCGTTTCCATCGAGCGCGTGATCATCCACGACGAATGCGGGTCGAGCTGCGAGCCGAGCGTGCTGCGGATCGAGCGGATCTTCGTGATCAGCTCACGAGTGCCCGTGACGCCGCCGGCGACGAGGTCGCTATGGCCGCCGATGTATTTCGTCAGCGAGTACACGCTCAGGTCGATGCCTTGCCGCGACGGCTTCTGGTACAGCGGCCCGAGCAGCGTGTTGTCGCAGACCGACAGCGGGCGATAGCCGTGGCGCGCTTCGAATGCGTCGATTTCGCTGCGCAGCCCTTCGAGGTCGAACAGCGCGTTGGTGGGGTTGGCGGGCGTCTCGATGTAGCACATCCGCACGCGGCCCTTTTGCGCGGCCGCTTCGAGCGCGGTGCGGATCGCGTGGGTGGACAGCCCGTCGGCGATCACTTCGGAGCGAATGCCCCACTCGGGCAGGAACTTCGAGATCAGCGTTTCGGTGCCGCCATACAGCGGCACGGACTGGACGACGCAGTCGCCCGGCCGCAGGAACGTCAGCAGGATCGCCGCGATCGCGGACATGCCGCTCGATGTCACGACGGCGGCTTCGGAATCGTCGAGCAGCGCGAGGCGATCCTCGACGATCTCCAGGTTCGGGTGGTTGAAACGGCTGTAGACGAGGCCCGCGCCTTCGCCTTCGGGCGAAGGCTTGCGCCCGGCCACGACGTCGAAGAATTCGGCGCCGTCCTCGGCCGTGCGGAACGCGAACGTCGACGTGAGGAACACGGGCGGCTTCACCGATCCTTCCGACAGGAACGGATCGTAGCCGTACGACATCATCTGGGTTTCGGGATGGAGTTCCCGGTCTGCAATCTTGCGCTTGTGATAGTTGCGATAGGCCATGCAGTGCTCCGTGCAGGGGTGGTGAGGAACAGCCGTTGCAGCGGTGGCATGACGCGTGCGGCGCCGGGTAGGCACCGGTCGTCGCGACCGCGTGTGGCGATACTACCCCGAAGGCGCTGCTGCGTGATGCACCCCTGACACAATCGTCAGGGTGCCGCCTGTTCGACGATCATGTCGTACAACGCACGGGCGGCGGGCGACAGTTGCGCGCTCCTGCGCGTGACGAGCACGAGCGTGCGCGACACCGTCGGCTCGACGAGCTCGATCGTGCGGATCATCGGATACGCGTTCTTCTGGATCGCGAGCTTCGGCACCACGGCCGCGCCGAGCCCTTCCGCGACGAGCCCGAGCGCCGTCGAGCTGCGCTGCACCTCGTAGAACGAATGCAACGATACGCCGCTCGTCTTCAGCGCGCCGTCGAGCAGCCCGCGATTGCCGCTCACTTCGCCGGCGAAGATCAGCGGATGCGGCTGCAGTGCCGCCCAGCGAATGCGCCGCCGCTTCGCGAGCGGATGATCGTCGCGGCACACCAGCACGTACGGATCGCTCGTCAGCGGCACGTTGACCAGTTCGGGATGCTGGTCGCCGGCGATGCCGATGCCGAACTCGGCCTCGCGATGCAGCACGGCCTGCAGCACCGACGCCGACGCGTGATCGAGGATCTTCACGCGATCGTGCGGCCGGTGCGCGGAGAATGCGCGCAGGATGCGGGGCAGGTATTGCACGCCGACCGTCGGCACGCATGCGATCGTGACGTCGCCGCGCTGGCTCAGGCCGGTTTCGCGAATTTCGGTGAGCGCGTCGGACAGCTCGTTCAGCAGCCGGCGCGCTTGCGGCAGGAAACGCCGGCCGATTTCGGTGAGCGTGGTGCGGCGCGTGGTGCGCTCGACGAGCGCGACGCCGAGAAAGGTCTCGAGCTTGCGCAGCCGCTGCGTGATGGCTGTTTGCGTGACGTGCAGCGTTTCGGCCGCCTGCCGGAAGCTGCCGCCGTCGGCGATTGCGACGAAGGCCTGGACACCGAGCGTATCGATTTTCATCAGATATTTGAATCAATCACGATATTAAATTCATTTTACTGAACTCCGTGACGATCGCAGAATGCGGTGCATCGACGGCCGCCGGCATCATCAGGTATGCAGAAAGGGCGAGGCCGTCCACGCCGACCAGGAGAACGACATGACGACCCCACTCGATCGATACGCCGCCCAGTACGTGCAATTCGAGGACGAACGCACGCGGCCGATCCGCGATCTGCTGGCCGCCGTGCCGGATACGCCGATCCATACCGCGATCGACATCGGCTGCGGGCCCGGCAACTCGACGGAGGCGCTGATCGCGCGTGCGCCGGACGCAACGGTTCACGGGATCGATGCGTCGGCGGACATGATCGCCGCCGCGCGCAAGCGCCTGCCGGACCTGCGTTTCGATGTCGTGGATATCTCCACATGGGACGATCCGGGCGGCTACGACCTGATTCTCGCGAATGCGGTGCTGCAATGGGTGCCCGCGCACGACACATTGTTTCCGGCGCTCGTCGGCCGCCTCGCGCCGGGTGGTCATCTGGCGGTGCAGATGCCCGACAACCTCGACGAACCCGCGCACCGGCTGATGCGCGAGGTCGCCGCGGCCGGGCCGTGGGCGGACAAACTGAAGGGGGCGGCACGCACCGAGCGATTCGACGCGCGTTACTACCACGCGCTGCTGTCGCCGCTGTGCTCGCGGGTCGATGTGTGGCGCACGACTTACTACCACCCGCTGCGCGGCGGTGCCGATGCAGTGGTCGAATGGTTCAAGGGCAGCGCGCTGCGGCCGTTCCTCGCGGCGCTCGACGACGGCGAGCGCGCGGCGTTTCTCGCGCGGTATCGCGATGCGATCGCGGGCCCGGGCGGCTATCCGGCGCTCGCCGACGGCACGGTGCTGCTGCCGTTCCCGCGCCTGTTCATCGTCGCGACGCGGACGTAACGCGGCAATGACGCGCGGGTGGCCGTGCGTCAGCTCGCCGGCCGCATCGATTCCGGGTCGACCGTGCGGATTCGCACGGTCTGCCCGTCGCGCAGGTCCTTGTACCAGAACAGCGCGACTTCACCGTCGTTTTCGTCGTCCGCATACAGCAGGCGATCGTGTCCGCCCAGCACGAAGCCCGCGCGGGCATATGTGCTGCATGCGGCGACGTTGTTCGACTGCGTTTCCAGTCGCATGAAGCCGAACCCCTGGCTGCGCGCCCAGGATTCGGCGGCCGCCAGCAGCAACAGTGCGATGCCTTGCCGCCGGCAGTGGCGGTCGACGGCCAGTTCCGCGATCTCGGCCATCCCGTTCCAGCTCTGGCCGATGGCCACGAACCCGGCGAGCCGGTCGCCGGCCGTCGCGCGAATGAGCGCCGTCTTGCCGGACGCTTCGTCCGCCCAGCCGGTCGGATCGAAGCCGTAGTTTTTGCGGCGCGCAGGCAGCGCGCGAAGATCGAGCAAGTCCTGATACGGCGCGTTCAATTCCCAGGCGATGTCGAACGAGAAGTCGCATCGGTCCAGTTCGTCGGCGGCAAGCCCGCTCGCCTGTTCGATGCTGATGTGCTCGGTTCGGTCCATGTGTCGGTGTCCTGTCTTCTGCGGGATAGCGTGGTGGGTTCCGTGATGCAATCGTCGGCGTCGTGATGCGCGCCGCGTCGAGTTTGTTCTTGCTTCGATTCCTTGCGCCCGCACAATTCGCCGAGCGCGAGACCGGCACAGACTGGCGGCTTCCGTGACGGCGGAACGCGGGCAAACCATGAACGGGACGGTCACGCAAACGTGTGCGGGGTTCGTGTGTCGGTTGAGGCGCTCGTTCAACCGCCTGATTATGCTGGATTTCGGTGTTGGCCCGGTGCGGGCATCGGCGCGATGCCGGCCGCCGAGCGTCATGTCTTCGATCCGCGAGGCCGTCGGCCGCCTGTGGATGAAAGACGACAGGAACCCGAATAATTGTTTACCGTTTGGTGACAACTCGATATATTCCGAAAAATATATCGAAGGTCGTGGCGTCGTCAGGCGCCACGTCGTCCATCTGCTCCACGAAAGCCGGAAGAGATTCTGACCTGCATCGCCGGAGCAATGCGTCGTCTTGGCATGCGCAACCGGTGCGCACGCTTTTCGACGCTGCAACATGAGCGGCCGCCCCGCGGCATGCCGCTTCCGCAAGCCCACACTGGCATCGAAACGGAACATCGTGCACGCGCATGAGGCGTTTGTGCGTGCGGCGATCCTGTGGCTTGCGTTCGTTCATCAGCTGGTTCTTCGTCAACACGCCGCGCGTCACGCTGCGACGCAGGCGCGCGCATCAACAACAAAAAGGAAGTGAACATGAAAAAGACCATCGTGGCCGCGGCCGCACTCGGGATGTTCGGCGCCGCCGCGCACGCGCAAAGCAGCGTCACGCTCTACGGGTTGATCGATGCGGGTATCACGTATTCGAACAAGGTCGCGACGACGGGCGGGCACGACAAGCTCGTCAAGTACGGTGACGGCGTCGCGTCGGGCAGCCGCTGGGGCATCCGCGGTACCGAGGATCTTGGCGGCGGGCTGAAGGCGCTGTTCGTGCTGGAAAACGGCTTCAGCAGCGGCGACGGCTCGATCGGCCAGGGTGGCGCGATCTTCGGCCGGCAGGCGTTCGTCGGCCTGTCGAAGAATGGCATCGGTTCGCTGACGTTCGGCCGCCAGTACTCGTTCTCGACCGACTACATCGGCGCGAACTATTCGATGGGCAGCCAGACGCCCGCCGGCAACTACGCGTATCACATCAACGATCTCGACCAGCTGACGTCGAGCCGCATCAACAACGCGGTGAAGTTCCAGAGCGCGAACTTCGCGGGCCTCACGTTTGGCGCGATGTACGGCTTCTCGAACTCGACGCAGTTCGCGGGCACGCCGACCACGACCGGTGCGAACGGCTCGCAGGGTTCGTCGAGCGCATACAGCTTCGGTGCGAACTATGCGCAAGGGCCGTTCGGCATCGGCGCCGCGTACACGAACATCCGCTTCCCGAACGGCGCGCAGCCCGCGTTCGGCGTGAGCATCGCGAACATCAACACGCAAGGGTTGCGCGACCTCGAGACGGTCGGCGTCGGCGCGCGTTATGCGTTCGCGGCGGCCCTCGTGTGGGCGAACTGGACGCACACGAAGTTCGTGCCGCTGTCGGGTGAATCGTCGAAGCTGAACAACTACGAAATCGGCGGCCGCTATGCGTTCACGCCGGCCTTGAGCGGCGGTCTCGGCTATACGTTCTCGAAGCTCGACGGCCGCTTCGACGGCAAGTGGCACCAGGTCAACGCGGCGGTCGACTACGCGCTGTCGAAGCGCACGGACGTCTACGTGAGCGCGGCCTACCAGAAGGCGTCGGGCAGCAACACGATCAACGGCCGTGTGACGCCGGTGCAGGCGGAGATCGGCTCGTCGGCGTCGTTCATTGGTAACGCGGGCGCGAACACGCAGTTCGTCACGCGGATCGGCCTGCGTCACAAGTTTTGATCGACCGCGCACACGAGCGGGCGCTCCAGCGGGGCGCCCGTTTTTGCTGTGGCGCGACGAAGTGAGACTCGGCACCGATTGGCGAATCGATATATTCTCCTGTGCATATCGAAACGACAGACGACTGATCCCACCCACTTTCACCCGCACGGGAGCACCATCTTGAACTCGACGCAACGCGAAGCCGTCGGCGAAGCCTTTTCGCTCGACGCGATGCAGCACGCAAGAACCATGACATGGCAGGCCGTCGACGCGATCGCCGAGGGTATCCGGCCCGGCATGCGGGAATCGGAGGCCAACGCGCTGGGGCTGAGCGTGCTGAAGGATCTCGGGATGGACAGGATCTGGCATCCGGTGCTCGTCCGCTTCGGCGAAAACACGCTGCGCACGTTCAAGGAGCGCTCGGTGGCGGACCCCGTTCTCGCCGCCGACGATATCTTCTTCATCGACCTGGGCGCGGTGTGGGCGAAGCATGAGGGTGATGCGGGCGCGACGTTCGTGCGCGGCGACGATCCCGACATGCATGCGTGTGCGCGTGCGGCCCGTGTGATCTACGACGAAGTCGAGCATCACTGGCGCACCACCGGCTGCGCGGGCATCGCGCTGTACGAATTTGCCGCGCAACGCGCCGATGCGCACGGCTTCCGGTTGAACGTCGACATCAAGGGGCATCGCGTCAGCGACTTTCCGCACGCGATCTACAAGGCCGGCAATCTCGGCGACTTCGACGCCGCGCCGGCGGCCGGGCTGTGGATTCTCGAAATCCAGATCGCACATCCGACGCGGCCGTTCGGCGCGTTCTACGAGGATCTGCTCGTATAGCGCATGCCGCGCGGCTGGAACAGCATTCGGGCGCAACGCGGGACGTCGCGCCCGAATGCGTATCGGCCCCATGCGGACGGCCGACACGGTGTGGCCCTGCCGTCAGATGGTGATCGTGACGGGGCCCGCGAGCGGCGTGTAGCCGTCGTCGAACAGATACCACGCGTCGTACTGCCCCGATGCCAGCGTGCTGTTGGCCGTGGACGAGAACAGCAGCGAGCCGGTGCTCTTCGGCAGGTACGCCCAGGACTTGTAGCTGCCCCTGGCCGGCTGCGCGCCATGCGCAAAGATGCCCACCCAGTTCTTCGGGCTGTGGCTCCACGGCGGCGCGACGTAGTCGAACCGCAGCGTGCCGAACGTCGAGCCCTGCGACGCGAGCGACGCGACGAACTTCTTGCCGGTATTGCCGATCGCCGAATCCGTGAGCAGCACGCCGGATTGCGTCTGCACGCAGCCGGCCACCCGGCGCAGGAAGTTCGGATCGTTCGCGTCGCGGATGCTTGCGTCGTACCAGCCGCCGTCGCCGTACCACGTGAGCGCTTGCGTCGCGCCGGCGGCGACGGTGACCGACTGCTTGCTGTTCATGCCATATGCGTTGTCGGTGAGCTGGAACGTCGTCGCGCCGGCCCCGGCGGAGTTGTCGAGCGTGATCTGCACGTTGCCGTTCGCCACGTCGTAGCACAGGCTGATTTCAGCGGTCGATCCCGTGTTGCGGGACGAACCGATACTGCCGCGGAACGTCTGCAGGAAACCGTTCGGGCCGTAGACCGAATAGTCGTAGCCGCCGCCGGCATTCAGCGCGAGCGAATCCGCCAGGTTCGCGCACTGGCTTGCGCCGGCCGCGATCGTGTAATGCCGGGGGACCGTGCTCGACCCGTCGACCCACGCCTGCAGGTGCACGCCGGCGGTGCCGGTGTTGGTCATCGTCAGCGCGAGCGCGTTGCCGGCGCGGTTGACCTTGCCTTGCACGAAGAACTCGTAGGGCAGGCGGCAGGCGATGCTGCGGCCGGCGGTCTGCGCCGGCACCGCGGTGGTGGTCGGGTAGGGAATCGGGACGGCCGGGCCGTTCGGGTTCATGTTGCTCGCCGGCGGCTGGATCGCGGGAACCGCCTGGTCGGCGTTCGAAAAATCGAAGGCCGACGTCAGGTCGCCGCAGACCGTGCGTCGCCACGGCGTGATGTTGGTTTCCTGTAGCCCGAAGCGCGCTTCCAGGAAGCGGATCACCGAGGTGTGATCGAAGACCTGCGAGTTGACCTTGCCGCCCTTCGACCACGGCGAGATCACGAACATCGGCACGCGCGGGCCCAGCCCGATCGGCACGTCGCCACTGGCCGAGCCGTCCGATGCTGCGCCGCCGCTGGCGACGAATTCGGCGGCCGTCGAGACCGTCGACTGGCCGGTGCCGGCAGCGGAACTGGCCGGGACGGCCGGCGGCATGTGATCGAACAGGCCGTCGTTCTCGTCGTACATGACGAGCAGCACCGTGCTGGCCCACACCGCCGGATTCGACGTCAGCGCATTGAGGACGTTGCTCACGTACCATTCGCCGCCGCTCGCGGCCCACGACGGATGTTCGCAGTAGGCGTAGGGTGCGGCGATCCACGACACCTGCGGCAGCGTGCCGTTGGCGACGTCGGCCCGCAGCTGGCTGAAGAGGTTCGTGTCGTATTCCTTGCCGCCGCCTGACGGATCGATCTGCGTGCCGTTGAGCGCAGGCGCGAGCGGATCGCTTGCACCGAGGTTCTGGTATTGCTTGAAGTTCAGGATGACGTTGTCGCCGTAATTGCCGTTCCACCAGAGATCGCTCTTGGAGCCGTTGTATTCGCCGTAGCCATGGCCGGCATCCAGGCCGTTGCCCTTGTCCTGGTAGAACTTCCACGTGACGCCGGCCGTGTTCAGTCGCTCCGGCATCGTGGTCCAGCCGGTGCCCGTCATCGTGTTCGTCGTGTACGGCGAATAGCCGGTGACGTTGCCGCAGCACCCGGTCCACAGATACAGGCGGTTCGGGTCCGTGGGGCCGAGCATCGAGCAGTGGTACGCGTCGCACACCGTGAACGCGCTCGCCAGCGCGTAGTAAAACGGAATGTCGTTCTGCGTGAAGTAATACATCGTGCCGCTGGTCTTCGCGCCGGCCCAGTTGTCGTAGCGGCCGTTGTTCCACGCGCTGTGCGTGCCGCTCCAGCTGTGGTCGAGGTCGCCGTAGTAGGTGTCGCCGTTCGCCGTGCCGAAGGGCGGGGACGGGTTGAACGGGAACACGTAGGACGTCAGCCAGGGCTGGCGCCACACCGGATACCCGCTCGAAATCACGACCGGCCGCGGATCGCCGAAGCCGCGTGCGCCGCCCAGCGTGCCGAGGTAGTGGTCGAACGAGCGGTTTTCCTGCATCAGGATCACGACGTGCTTCACGTCCTGGATCGTGCCGGTCACGGTGGCCGCCGGAATGGCCTGGGCGCGCGCGATGCTTTCGGGCAGCATGCCCGTGATCGCGGTGGCGCCGGCGAGCTTCAGCGCGTCGGCGAGGAATTGACGTCGTGTTGTGGGTTTGTTTTGCATGATCGCTCTCTGTCTTGGATGGCTGGCCCGTGGGCCGGCGTCGGTCAGTGGCACGCGCTCGCGCAGTGCAGGACGGGCGTTGACGCCGAACCCGGTGCGGCCGCGCGTGCGGCCGCCACGCTGGCTGCCGTGCCCGAGTCGCCGTCGCCGCAAGCGGCCAGCGTGCACAGGAGCGCAATCATGAAAACGCCGCGCCAGTGCGGAAAGCGGCTTTCCGACCGGCGCGACTTGACGATGGGATTTCGATCCGATTCGAATCGGATTCCTGAATGATCGAGACTGTTGCTGCGTGCTCCGTATTTCATTACCCCTCCAGACATGAAAAATGGACAGCAGAGAATATCGCCCGAATCAGAACAACTTCATGACAGGCCACCCGCGGGTGCCTGCCACTTGCAACAGTTTCGAGTCGGGGTTGGTTGCGACCGGATGCGTGACGTAATCCAGCAGCGGCACGTCGTTGATCGAATCGCTGTAGAAGTAGGTGCGTTCGAAGTCAGATGCGGCGTAGCCGAGCGATTCCAGCCACTCGGTGGTACGCACGATCTTCCCTTCACGGAAGCTCGGCACGCCTGTGCTGCGCCCGGTATACGCGCCATCCGGCGTGCCGTCGTCGGTATCGAGCTCGATGCCGAGCAGGTGCTCTATGCCGAATTCCGCCGCGATCGGCCGCGTGACGAAGACGTTGGTCGCCGTCACGATGCAGCAGAGATCGCCGTTCTCGCGATGCCGGTCGACCAGCTTGCGCGCCTGCGGCGTGATCGCCGGACGGATCACTTCGTCCATGAATCGCGCATGCCAGCGTTCGAGCACCTTGCGCGGATAGCGGGTGAGCGGCGCGAGCGTCACGGCGAGATACGCGTCCATGTCGAGCGTGCCGGCCGCATAGTGACCGTAGTGCTCGTCGATCAGCGCCACGTGCGCGTCGTCCTCCCGCCAGCCCACCCGCGTGATGAAGCGGCTCCAGGCCTGGTCGCTGTCGAGCGGCAGCAGCGTGTGGTCGAGGTCGAACAGCGCGAGATTCTTGTACATGGATGGTTCCTTGTCTTGCGTGCTTATGCGCCGATGAGCTTGTCGATCGCGTCCTTCGCGTTCTTGCCGTCGATGGTCGTGACGCCGTCGAGCCACTTCGACAGCACGCCGGGGTTCTTCTTCGCCCATTCCTTCGCGACCGCGACCGGATCGGCGTGATTCATGATCGGCACCATCAACTGGTTCTCTTCGTCGGTCGTGAATTTCAGGTTGGTCAGCAGCCGTCCGACGTTCGGGCAGCGTTCGAGGTAGCCGGGCGTGACGAGCGTGTAGACCTTCGCCGAGCCGTAGTTCGGGCCGAACACGCCGTCGCCGCCGTCGAGATAGGCAATCTTGTAGTTGATGTTCATCGGATGCGGCTCCCAGGCCAGGAACACGATCATCCGGTGCTCCTGCACCGCGCGCGTGACCTGCACGAGCATCCCGGCCTCGCTCGATTCGACCAGCTTGAAGCCGCCGAGCCCGAACTCGTTCTTGTCGATCATCCGCTGGATCAGCGCGTTGCCGTTGTTGCCGGCGCCGATCCCGTAGATCTTGCCGTCGAGCTGGTCGCGGAATTTGGCGATGTCGGCAAAACTCTTGAGACCCTTGTCCGACGCGTATTGCGGTACGGCCAGCGTGTAGCGCGCGCCGATCAGGTTCGGCTGCGGCAGCTGGTGGACGGCGCCGGCATCGACGAACGGCTTCACCGTCGGCGTCATGCTCGGATCCCAGTAGCCGAGGAACGCGTCGATCTGCGCCTTTTTCACGCCGGCCAGCACGATCGGCGGCGATGCGATGGTCTTGGTCGCCTCGTAGCCGAGCCCGTCGAGCAGCATCATCGCGACGCCGGTGGTGGCCGCGATGTCGCTCCAGCCGACATCGCCGAGCGTCACCTTTTTGCAGATATCGCCTTCCGATGCGTGAGCGGGGGCCGTCGCCAGCGCCGCCAGCAGTGTTGCGGCCAGCATCCATGCCTTCTTCATCATGTGGGTCTCCTAAGCAAGTGTTCCGGATCGTGTTGCCTGAATGGTCTAACGATTGATCGTGCTGATCGGATGAAACAAACGAACTTGGGTCTGGCTTTGTAGTTTTGCGTACCGTATATTAGAACGCACAAAATCGCAAGATCGCACAAAAATACAAAATGCCGGTCGCAGGGCGTGGCGACGGGCAGGCGAAGGCAGGAAGAATCGGGCGGCGGCCCCGGCGGGCCGTGCTTCATCGGGTAGACAGGGCAAAGCAAGGAGACCTCGCATGATCAGTCAGATGGAAATCGTGTCCCGCCTGTTGCTGGCGGCATTGCTCGGCAGCATCGTCGGCATCGAGCGCGAGCGCCTGTCGTGGGCGGCCGGATTGCGCACGCACATGCTGGTGGCCGTGGGCGCCGCGCTCGTGATGGTCGTGTCGGCGTTCGGTTTCGCCGATATCCAGAACGCGAAGAACGTATCGCTGGACCCGTCGCGCGTCGCCGCGCAGGTGGTGTCGGGCATCGGCTTCCTCGGCGCCGGGTCGATCATGCTGCGCGGCGAGATCATCCGCGGCCTGACGACCGCGGCGAGCCTGTGGGTCGTGGCGGCGGTCGGGCTGGCGGTGGGCGGCGGCATGTACGTGGCCGCGATCGCCGCGACGGCGATCGTGCTCGCGATCCTGGCCGGCCTGAAGCCGATCGAGAAGCGCTTCTTCGCCGCGCGGCAGCGCTGGGGCGTGCGCATCCTCGCGAGCCGTGGCGCGGTGAAGCTGACGTCGCTGCAGGCGATGCCCGGCATCGACCAGGCGCGCATCGTCCAGTTCATCATCGAGCAGGACGATGCCGCGCCCGACGACGACCGCATCCACGTGGTGTTTTCAAAGATGACGAGCAGCGAGGTCCAGGCGGTCCGTCAATCCCTGCAGACCCTCGTCGGCATCAAAAAGATGGAGGAGAGCGCAGCATAGTTCGCCGTTCGAATAACATTGACGTTCACTCGAGGACATTCCATGTGGCAAGAAGAGCGATACCAGAGGATCCGGCTTCTGTTATCGAAGATGCAGCGCGTTTCCACCGACCGGATCATGGCCGACCTGAACGTGTCGCGGGAAACCGTACGACGCGATCTCGTCGACCTCGAGGCGCTCGGTGAACTGAAGCGCGTTCACGGCGGCGCGGTGCAGGTGGGCGACGAAGCGCCGATCGCCGAACGCGCGCAGACGCACGTGAAGGCGAAGCTGGCGATCGCCCGCGCGGCAGCAAGGCTGGTCACGGGCTCGCAGACGCTGTTCATCGACGCGGGCACGACCACGACGCTGCTGGCCGAGGAACTGGCGAAGCTGTCGGGCCTCACGATCGTCACGAACTCGATCGACGTCGCGCTGAAGATGCGGTCGAGCGACCCGGGGCAGACGAAGAACGAAACGATCCTGCTCGGCGGGATGATCGGCAGCCGCGCGGCCGCGACCGTCGGCGACGGCACGGTCGCCGAAATCTTCCGCTATCGCGCCGACCTCGCGCTGCTGTCGCCGGTGGGTGTCGACGCCGTCCGCGGTGCGACCAACTACGACCGGATGGAAACCGAAGTCGCGCGCGCGATGGTGAGCAACGCGGCGGACGTCGCGATCCTGGCCGATTTCAGCAAGCTCGGCACGAACAGCCGGATCGGCTTCTGCGAGCCGGCGCGGATCGGCACACTGGTGACGGACCAGAAGGCGGAATCGGTCGACAGCTACAAGAGTCTCAAGAAGGTGATCAGGCATATCGTGCTGCCGTAGCGCCGGGCGATGCGGGGCACGATCGGCCGTCGTTATGCCGCCCATGCGGCGTGCATTCTGCCGGTCGGGCTTTTCCCGGCGTAATATATCCGCCGATACAACGCAGGCTCGCCTACCGGCGGGCCGTCATGGAGGCGGGCGATGGAGATGGCAGGGACGGCGGCGCCTTCGGCGCATCAGGCGGCAGCGGGCTCGATCGCGTTGACGGGCGCATTCGAGCGGCCGATGACGGTGACGCTCGACGACCTGCGCCGGCACGCAAGCGCGACGGCCGAACCGTTCGATCTGCGCTGCTTCACGACGAACCGCTTCATCCGCTCGGTCGCTCCGTATCGCGGCGCACGGCTGAAGGATCTGCTCGACGCGGCCGGGCTGCGCAACGACACGCCGGGCGACTTCAAGCGCATGGTGTTCATCGCGCACGCGCACGACGGCTACGCGGTCACGTTTTCCTGGCATGAACTGTTCAACACGCCCGTCGGCGAACACGTGATCGTCGCGTTCGAATGCGGCGATGCGCCGCTGTCGATCGACGACGGTGCGCCGCTGCTGTTCTCGGGCGCCGACCGCCTGCCCGCGCCGCGCCACGTGAAGCGGCTGGCCGGCATCGTCGCGCGCGTGCTCGAGGTCTGAGCCGGTGCACGTGCGGCCGGCGTGCGTTGCACCGGCCATCGTGTATGCTTGCCCGCATCATTCAAAGAGCGGGACAACATGAAGACACCGGCACACCCCAAGCCTGAGGTGCGGTTCAGGATGCGTATCCAGCAGGCCGACACGATCGCGCTCGGCCCGGGCAAGGTCGCGCTGCTCGAAGCCGTGCGCGAGCACGGTTCGATTTCGGCGGCCGCGCGCAGCCTGAAGATGTCGTACCGGCGTGCGTGGTTGCTGATGGACGAGCTGAACCGCTCGCTGAAGTCGCCGGCGACAGTGTCCGAGCATGGCGGGCAGAGCGGCGGCGGCAGCGTGCTCACGCCGGTCGGCGAGGAGATCATCCGCCTCTATCGCGGGATCGAGGAGCGTGCTTTCGCGGCCTGCGCCGACGAAATCGCCGCGCTCACGAAAATGGTACGGCGCTGAAGGGTGAGCCTTCCTCGGGCCCGTTCACGCTAACGACGGGCTTTCACTGGCCTCCTGAAGGGCCGCGCGCAACGCATGCGACGAAGCGAACCAGGCCCTAGCCGTGCCGCAGGCAGAAGCGCGGCGTGTCGCCCGTGGCGGCATCCGGCGCGATGACATCGCGCGCCTGCGCATCCAGCCGCCCGATCAATTCGACGAAGCTGGCGACGCTCGCGGTCCGCAACGGGTAGTACGCGATGTGGTGGCGTTCGCAGATGCGCTTGAGCAGGTTCATCGAATCGTGGTCGATACAGTCGACCGGGAACACGACCATGTGCGCGCCCGGCAGCGCTGCGGACAGCAGGCCCTTGCGATCCTCGATGCCGCCGTCGTGCAGCGTCACCTCGCCGCCCGCCGTTTCGACGATCCGCTTGATTGCCCGGTTCGAACCGGGGCGCCCGCCGACGTACACCAGGCGCGTGCCCTGAAGGATCGACAGCGGATCGGCCGCGCGTTCGGCCGGATCGTCCGCCGACGCCTGCACCGCCTGTTCGATCGCGCTCGCTTCGGCGCGCAGCGTCTTCACCATCGCCATCAGGTCGTCGAGCCGCGCGCGCATCGCGCGGGCGCTCGCCTGTTCCGCGGCAATCCGCTGCTCGGCCGCCTCGCGGCGGCTCGTATGCAGCGCGAGCCGTTCGTCGCGCGCGGCCAGCGCTTCTCGCAGTTCGTGTACTTCATCGCGCAATACGCTTTCAGCCGCCAGCGGCTGCGCGTTCTGGCGAGCGGCGAGGGTATCGCGCTCCTGCAGCGCCGCGTCGCGCTGCGTGCTCATTTCTTGCAGGCGTGCCTGCTGCCGGTCGAGCTTCGCGTGCAGCGCCGCATTTTCTTCTTCCAGCGCAACCAGCCGCCGGATATCGGCGCGATTGGCCGCGCCGACCAGGTGCGACAGCATGTGCAGGTCGCCGAACGCGGCCTGGCGCACGGCCATCGTCGTGCGCGGATGGGTCATCAGCGCCCAGTACGCGGGGGGAATGTCGCCACTCTTCAGCGCATCCTTCCAGCGAGCGAGGAGTTCGTCTGCGTCCTTCGCGCTGTCGAACGCGCGGATCGCGCCGGCGTAGCGCTCGTCGAGCGCCTTGTGCAAGGCCTTCGCGCCGGCCGTGCCGTCGATCGCGAGCTCGACGGCCGCGTGATGGATGTCGAGGTCGGACGCGTGCTGGCGGTCGAGGTCGGTGAATTTCGGCACGAGCCTGCGCAGTTCATGCGTGGTCAGGCAGGTGCCGATGATCGAGCAGTGCAGGTTCGCATCGAGCTCGGACAGGCGCGTGCGGCGCTTCAGCTCGGTCAGTTGCGCGCGAGACGGCGCGCAGCATGCGTCGACCCGCACGCCGGTTGCCGCGGGCAGATTACCGCCGGACGACGAGAGATCCGCCGTGCGGGCAAGGCGAAAGGGCGGAGCGTGCATGTTGACCTCTGTCCGGCGTGGTCGGGCCGGAGACGGATGCGCGAAAGATTTGCGAAATATACCATGGAATATAACGCGCGAAATTCGGGGGAAATCACGGGGTAACGTGGCTTGGCGCGGTCAGCAGAGCGCGGTTGAATGGTCGGTGAGCGGCAGTGCGGCCGGGGTTGGGGCCGATGTCGTGGGCAAAGCAGCGAGCGGCGCCGACGCGTGACGCGCCATCACATACTCGACGCACAGTCCGACGAACAGCACATCGACGCGCTCCAGCGCGGCGACCGCGTCGCGCATCGCGGCCGGGTCGTTGCTGAACGAATCGGAGAACACGTCATCGCGGGTGCGTTCGAGGCGGCGCGCGTGGCCCAGCGCCCGTTCGAGTTCGGGCAGGCGCGTGAAGCGGGCGGCGCGGGCTTCGTCCTCGAGTGTCGACAGCAGTTCGCGAAAACCCATGGCGGACAGTGCATCGTCCTGCGTGTCGTCGGCGTGCGCGGCCGAGAACATCCGGATGAAGCGCACGACGCTGCCGCGCAGGCGCCGGAACGCGTCGACGACATCCGTGACCTGCTGCGCGCGCGCGTCGCTCGACAGCGGCCTGAGCGCGCGGATCTTGCGCACGAGCGGCTGTTCCCGTGCGGCGCGCTGCGGGGCGCGATCCGTCGGTGTGCGGGGCATGGCGAGTCTCCGGAAGTGCAGGTGTCGATATATTCTACGGAATATATCGAGTGCGCAGAAAAAGACGGCACCGCGGGTGAGACACGGTGCCGTCAACGGCCTGAGCGGCCGACTGGTCAGTCGATGTTGCGCACGGCCGTTCCGAACGCGGTCGTGACGCCAAGTGCTGCCCTGTCGGGCACGAGGATGCGCGCGGTGGCCGCCGCATCCGGCCCGTATTCGTGCACGCGCCTAATGCTGCCGCGTGACCGCCGCCGGCAGCGCGGCGGCCCCAGTGCCCGCCGTCTCGTTCACGGTCGTCCGGCCGCCGTCCCGAAAGAACGCCTGTTCGGCGGCATTGTTCATCACGAGGATGCTGATGCGGCGGTTGGTCGGCTCGTCCGCCACATTCTTGTCGAGCGGCAGGACATCCGCGAGCCCGCGCACCTGGAGCAGCTTCTCTTCCCGCAAACCGCCCGCGACCAGCGCGCGCCGCGCGGCGTTCGCGCGATCGCTGGAGAGTTCCCAGTTCGAATAGCCCGCGGGGCCATCGGGATAGGGCGTCGAATCGGTGTGCCCCGCGATCGACACGCGGTTTTCGACATCGTCGAGTGTCGTGCCGATCTGGGAGAGGATCGCGGTGGCATAGCCTTCGGGTTGCGAACTGCCCGACGCGAACATCGGGCGCTTGAGCGAATCGACGATCTCGATGCGCAGGCCCTCGTTGGTGATCGCGATCCGGATCTGGTCCTGGTATGCGCGCAACGACGGGCTTTGTGCAATCGCCGCCGTCAGCTTCGCCTTCAGGCGTTCGAGCTTTTGCGTATCGACGACGCTGACGAGTGCCGCGGGCGAACTGGCCGGCACCGGTTGCGCTTTCGTGTCGATCGCCGGCGCCGGGTCGGTCATGTCGCGGCCGCCCCCCTGCACGACGCTCGGACGCGGCGCCTGCCCGTCCTTCCCGCCTGACAGGAGGGTCGACAGCGGCGTGTTGAAGTAGTCCTCGATCCCCTGCTTGTCGTACTTGGACACCGAGCCGAGCAGCCACATCAGCAGGAAGAACGCCATCATCGCCGTGACGAAATCGGCATAGGCGATTTTCCATGCGCCGCCGTGGTGGGCGTCGTGATCCTCGCCTTTCCTGCGGCGCACGACGACGAGCTGGGCCTGCTTCGACGGATTGGAGCGACTGTCAGCCATGGCGCCCCCCGTTACGCGGCCTTCGGCGACTTCGTTGCGCGCACGGCCTCGTCGAGCTCCTTGAAGCTCGGGCGATCGGCCGTGAACAGCACCTTGCGGCCGAATTCCACCGCCACCGCCGGCGCGTAGCCGCTCATCGACGCGAGCAGCACGGCCTTCACGCAGTGGAACGGCTTGGCCGCCGCGCGGCCCTTTGCGTTGAGCAGATCCGCGAGCGGGCCGACGAAGCCGTACGCGAGCAGGATGCCGAGGAACGTGCCGACGAGCGCGCCGGCGATCATCTTGCCGAGCACGGCGGGCGGTGCGCCGACCGAGCCCATCGTATGCACGACCCCCATCACCGCGGCGACGATGCCGAACGCGGGCAGCCCGTCCGCCATCTTCTGGATCGCATTGGCCGCGACCGACGCCTCCGCATGGTGCGTGTGCAGTTCCTCGTCCATCAGGTCCTGCATCTCCAGCACGTTCACGTTGCCGCTCGACATCATCCGCAGATAGTCGACGATGAAGTCGAGCAGGTGATGGTCTTCGAGCACGTGCGAATACTTCTGGAACAGCGGGCTTTGCTCGGGTGCGTCGACGTCGGCCTCGAGCGCCATCATGCCGTCCTTGCGCGCCTTCTGCAGCAGCTCGTACAGCAGCGCGATCAGTTCAACGTACTGCTGTTTCGTGTAGCCGCCGCTCTTGAAACAGGTCGGCAGGCTCTTGATCGTCTTCTTCAGCGTCGTGACCGGATTGCTGACGACGAACGCACCCAGCGCGGCGCCGAAAATGCACAGCAGCTCGAACGGTTGCAGCAACGCCGGCACATGGCCGCCCACGCCGACAAAACTGCCGATCACCGACCCGATCACGACGATCCACCCGATGGCTACAAACATGATTTCCTCGTTCGCGACTTGCGCTGCTGCATTCATTGTCGAAAAGCGAGCGGGATGTCCGGCTGTTCCGCTCCATGCCCGCGACGACACCGGGTCGCTGCGTGTCGGATGCGAACCGGGCGGTCGTCCCGATTCGCTGCAAAGCGACTTCAATCGGCGGGTGTTGATGCAATAACGGCGATCGTATGGATGACTGAACCCGTGATTCCACGTATCACGGGGGATTCACGCCCGGCACACGTTTGCGGGCGTCGCTGTTCACGATTTTCTTGATCGAAGTCAAAAAGCGCGCGGCCATCGAACGAATTCCTGTGTGGATGCGAGCGGGAAACAGGGCGGGAATGACGTAACCCTCTCCGGAAAAGGGGGCCCCGCGGGATTCCGGGGAGCGCGGCGCGCATCGTCGGTCGATCGGTGGGCCCGCACACCGGCAGGGTTTTCATCAGGACATCCGGGGCGCCGCACGATCCATCATGGAGAAAGCACTGTCGCAGCCAACCGCAGGAGGGCGCACCGTGACTGCCGATCCCACTCCCTCGACCGCCTTTGTGTTCGCCGGCGGCGGCAGTCTTGGCGCGATCGAGGTCGGCATGCTCCGCGAACTGGTCGCGAGCGGCGAGCGGCCCGATTGCGTCGTCGGCGCGTCGGCGGGCGCGATCAATGCCGCCTATTTCGCCGGCCGGCCGGACGCGGACGGCGTCGCGATGCTCGCCGCGCTGTGGTGCAGAATCCGCCGCCAGGACGTCATGCCGTTCTCGATGCGCAGCCTCATCGCGATGCTGTTGCGCAACCGGCCGCATCTGGTCGAGGCCGATGCGCTGCGCCTGCTGCTGGAAAAGAACCTGCCGTACCGGCGGATCGAGCAGGCCGCGTTACCGCTCCACATCGTCGCGACCGACGTGCTGAGCGGCCGCGAAGTCGTGCTGTCCACCGGCTCGGTCGTGGATGCCGTGCAGGCCAGCGCGGCGATTCCCGGCGTGTTTCCGTCGGTCAGCATCGATGGCCTGGAACTCGTCGACGGCGGCGTCGCGAACAATACGCCGATCTCGGTTGCGATCGCGCTCGGCGTCAAGCGGATCGTCGTGCTGCCGGCCGGGTTCGCCTGCGCGTTGCGCGTACCGCCACGCAGCGCGATCGCGCATGCGACGCACGCGCTGACGCTCGTGATCGCACGGCAACTGGTGCGCGATCTGGAGCTGTACGCGGCACGTGCGCAAATCCATGTCGTGCCGCCGCTCTGTCCGCTCGAGGTCTCGTCATACGATTACTCGCAGTGCGCGCAACTGATCGACAAGGCCGCGGAACGCACGCGCGCGTGGATCGATGCGGGCGGGCTTGCGGAGTGTGCGATTCCTGGCCAACTGCGCGAGCACGATCATGCGGCGGCGCTGTCGCATTGAGGGTGGCTCGGGCGCCGTGCGAACGCATTTCCGCCGAACGCCGGTTGCCGTGCTGCGGGGGCCTCTTCCCGGAAATCTGCAAAAAAACGGCACCGTGCCACGAGACACGGTGCCGCCAACGGCCTGAACGGCCGCACTGGTCAGTCGATCGTCAGTCGATCGCGCGCATCGCGTGGCGCAGTTCCTGATAGCTGCGCAGCCCTGCAACGCCGAGTTCGCGGCCGATCCCGCTAAGCCCGAAGCCGCCCCAGCACACGTGCGGGTAGATGAGCTGCGGCGCGTTGATCCACACGAGCCCCGCGCGCACGCGCTGCTGGAATTGTTTCGCGATTTCCGCATCGCGCGTCACGACGGTCGCGACGAGCCCGTAGCGCGTGTCGTTCGCGAGCGCGATCGCTTCGTCGTCGGTCCGGAACGATTTCACGCACGCGACGGGGCCGAACACTTCGTCGGTCCACAGCGGGTTGTCGGCGGCCGGCTCGGCGATCACGACGGGCGCCATGAAGAAGCCGTCGCCGCCGGCATCCGTCACCCGGCCACTGAATGCAACGCGTGCGCCCGCATCGATACCTTGCTGGAGCATCGCTTCGACGCGCGTACGCTGCGCGGCCGAAATCAGCGGCCCCATTGCGACCTGTTCCGCGGCCGGCGGCGCGACGACGAGCGCGCGCACGGCCGTCTCGAACGCGGCCATGAAGCTGCGGTACACGCTGTCGTGCACGAGGATGCGCGCGGTGGCCGAGCACATCTGGCCGGCGTTCGTGAAAGCGCCCGCGACCGCGAGCGACACCGCGACGTCGAGATCGGCATCGTCACGCACGATCAGCGACGACTTGCCGCCGAGTTCGAGCGTCACGCGCTTCATGTCGACCGCTGCGGCCTGCATGACCTTGCGGCCGGCCGCGGTGCTGCCGGTAAACGAGATCTTGTCGATCAGCGGATGCGCGGTCAGCGCCGCGCCGACCTCGGCGCCGCCGTTCACGACGTTGACGACGCCGGCCGGCACGCCGGCTTCGGCGACGATGGCGAGCAGCGCGTGCTCCGTCGGCGACGTGAGTTCGGACGGCTTCAGCACGACCGCGCAGCCGGCCGCGAGTGCGGGCGCAAGCTTCCACGCGGTCGTGACCATCGGGAAGTTCCACGGCATGACGAGCGCCGCGACGCCGACGGAATCGTAGAAGCGCTCGGCCGTGACGGCATCGCTGGGCAGAGCGACCGGTTCGGCCGCGAACAGCGCCGGGTCCTCGCACAGCTTCGCGTAGTACGCGAACGTCGCGGCGACGTCGCCGACATCGGCTTCCGCCTCGAACGGCGGCTTGCCGCTCACCTGCATCTGCAGCGCCGCAAGGCGGTCGCGCGATGCTTCGACGCGCTCGGCGATTGTCGCGAGAATCCGGCCGCGTTCGGCGGGCGGCGTATCGCGCCAGCCGGGGAACGCATCGCGCGCGGCGCGCACTGCGGCGTCAACGTGCGCGGTCGTCGCGAATTCCTGCCAGCCGATCGCAGCGCCGGTCGACGCGTCGAAGATCGGCGCGCCCGGCGCGTCGGCATGCGTGCGCACGGGCTGGCCGGCGATGTGCGCCGCGGGCAGCACGAACGTGGCGGTGGAACGGGAAAGCTCGGCGGTGGACATGAGAGTCATCCTGTCGGTCGGGTTAGCGGTAGGCGACGCCCGGCATCACGCAGAGCATCTCGAACGCGAGGTTCGCGCCCGTGAGCGCGGTGGTGCCGGTCGGATCGTACGGCGGCGCGACTTCGACGAGGTCCGCGCCGACGATGTTCAGGCCCCTCATCCCGCGCACGATTTCGAGGCCCTGCTGCACGGTGAGGCCGCCGATTTCCGGCGTGCCGGTGCCGGGCGCGAACGACGGATCGAGGCCGTCGATGTCGAAGCTCAGATAGACCGGCGTGTCGCCGACGCGTTCGCGCACCTGCGCCATCAGCGGCGCGAGCGACTTGTTCCAGCATTCTTCCGCCTGCACGACGGTGAAGCCCTGCTGGCGGCACCAGTCGAAATCGTCCGCGTGGTAGCCGGTGCCGCGCAGGCCGATCTGCGTGACCTTGTCGCATTGCAGCAGCCCGTCTTCCACCGCGCGGCGGAACGGCGTGCCGTGCGCGATCTTTTCGCCGAACATCGTGTCGTTCACGTCCGCATGCGCGTCGACGTGCACGACGGCGACCTTGCCGTACTTCTTGTGCAGCGCGCGCAGGATCGGCCACGCGATCGTGTGGTCGCCGCCGAGCGTGATCGGCCGGCAGCCGTTCGCGACGATCTCGTCGTACGCCTCCTCGATGCGGCGCACCGAGTCCTTCAGGTCGTACGGGTTGGTCGCGACGTCGCCGATGTCGGCCACCTGCAGCGAATCGAACGGGGCCGCGCGCGTGGCCATGTTGTACGGGCGCAGCAGCACGGATTCGGTACGGATCTGGCGCGGGCCGAAGCGCGAGCCCGAGCGGTTCGACGTGCCGAGGTCGAGCGGCACGCCGACGAAGCACACGTCGAGGCCGTCGGTCGTCGCGGCTTGCGGCAGCCGCATCATCGTGGCGATGCCGCCAAAGCGCGGCATTTCGTTGCCGCCCATCGGTTGATTCAGTTCGCGGGGCATGGGCCGTCTCCTTTTTTCTGAGGTAAAGCGATCGGCCGATGGTAGAGGAGAACGCCCGCGCGAAGATTTTGAAGTCGCAACGTTTACATCGACAGGCTTCGATGCAAGTGGCGCCGCCGCATAGACGCGGCGCAACCGATCGCGGCCGTGCAGTGCGGCCGGGCGTGTCAGCGCGGGATGGCCGGCGGCGCGGCGCCGTCGTGCGAGCCGGCGGAAGGGAAAGTGGTGGTGGCCGAACCCCACGCGGCGAGTTCGCGCTTCGTGCGCACGCCGAGCTTCGCGAACGCGCGCTTCACGTACGACTCGGCCGACGCGACGCGCACGCCGAGGATCTCGGCCGTCTCGGGCACGGTCTTGCCGGAGAGCAGGTGCTTGCAGGTTTCGTATTCGCGCTTCGACAGCTTCACGCCGTCGGCTGCGATCCGTGCATCGAATTGCGCGAGCGGATGGACTTCCGGCATCGGGTGCGCGACGCGCCGCACGGCCGTGGTCGACGCATGCAGTTCGAGCAGCGGGAACAGCACGTCGCTGATGCTGCGAAAGCGGTTCATCTCGGCGAGCGTGAACGGCGGCCGGTCGCGGCCGCGCTCCAGCGCGATCGAATGCTGCGAATAGCGCGTGCCGCGTGCGAGCACGCATTCGTGCCCGATATGCACGTCGTCGAACAGCCGCTGGCGGAATTCGCCGGGCGGGATCGCCGCGATGTCGCGAACAACCAGCATCGTGCCTGTCTTGCCGCGCAGCCCCGCGAACAGCGGGTCGCTGTCTAGAAAGCGCTCGTAGTAGAGCGTCATCACGTCGGAGATTTCGGTGGATTCGGTATCGATGCCACTGCTGCCGATCCATTCGCATCGATAGCCTGTGGGCATCGAGCCGTCGACGCGCGAACGCTCGACATGTGCGACGTCGAGCGGCACCACTTCATTGAGCAGTTGCGTGAGGCGTGGCACGAAGTGCGGCGTGCCGACCGTCTCGATCAGCTCGCCCAACGCCTTGAACGACACGTTGAAGCGGTCGTTGTCGCGGTGGAAGGGGTTCACGTTGAGCAGCATGCGGTTCCCCGGGTGAAAAGCGGCGCGATTGTAGCGTCGGCAACGAAAAACGTCATTAGGGGGAAATACCGGCAGGTGTCCTTGCGACCTGTCAGATCCCGGAAAACACCGCTTGTCCCCCCCGGAGGGGGGCATACCGGGGCAGTGTAAATGAGTAACTTTGTCTCTGCTTTTTTCAATCAAGAGACGAAAGACTCAGATGACCAAACTGATCAAGGACATCCTGCCGCTCGGCGCAGGCATCGGCGAATTCACGAAGCTCGACTTCGGAATGGACGAAAGCGACTGGCGCGCGGCGGAAGGCAAGAGCGGCAACTACATCATCGGCTGGTGGGAAGGGAAAGTCGGCTCGGTGGAGTTTCCGGAAACCGCCGCCGACGAAGCCGTGTGGCTCGTCGAGGGCCGGATCGCGCTGACCGACGTCGAAGGCAACCGCAAGGAGTTCACGCCGGGCCAGGGCTACCTGCTGCCGGCCGGCTTCGCGGGCCGCTGGGAGACGATCGAGGACGCGAAGAAGTTCTACGTGTTGCTCGAGAAGTCGTGATGTCCGAAGCCGCCGCCGTGGTGTCGTCGTCCGTGTGGCGCGCGCCCGGCGGCGGTTTCGTTTTTCGCGTGTGATGGCTGGGATCATGGAAATGGAAGTTAAAGCAAGAGAGACTGCACCGGTGCAGGCGCACGCAATGCGTGGCGCGCCGGTCGCACTGGGCGTCGAGGCGGCGCTCGCGAATACGAAGCTGTTCCCGTACTGGCTCGACAACCCGGCGGCGCCGGCCACCGAGCCGGAACTCGTCGGCGACGTGACGGCCGACCTGCTGATCGTCGGCGGCGGCTTCACGGGGCTGTGGTCGGCCGTGCAGGCGAAGGAACAGATGCCGCACCTGAACGTGGTGCTGATCGAGGCCGGCAAGGTTGCGCACGGCGCATCGGGCCGTGCGGGCGGAATCATCTCGACGTCGGTGATGCACGGGCTGCCGAACGCGGTGCGCGTGTTCCCGAACGACATCGCGCAACTCGAGGAATTCGGCCATCACAACCTCGACGGCTTCGAGGACACGCTGAAGCGCTACGACATCGACGCCGACATCGAGTGGAACGGCGAGATGACGGTCGCGGTCGATCCCGAGCACAACGCGCACCTGAAGGGCGATTACGACCTGCATCGCGAGTACGGCCACAACGTCGTGCTGCTGAACCGCGAGGAAACGCTCGAACAACTGAATTCGCCACTGTTCGCGGGCGCGCTGTGGTCGCGCAACCGCAGCGGCATCGTGCATCCGGCGAAGCTTGCGTGGGGGCTGAAGCGCGCGGCGCTGAAGCTCGGCGTGAAGCTGTACGAGCACACGCCGCTCGTGACCGTGACTGACGAAGGCAGCACGGTGTTCGTGACGACGCCGAAGGGCAGCGTGCGCGCACCGCGCGTCGTGTTCGGCAGCGGCACCGCGAAGGTCGGGATTCCCGACATCAACCGCCGCGTGATGCAGGTGCGCGACCACGTGCTCGCGACCGAGCCGCTCACCGACGAGCAACTCGCGCGGATCGGCTGGAAGAACCGCCAGGGCGTGTACGACACGCGTACTCAGCTCAACTATTTCCGCCTGACGAAGAACAACAACATCATCTTCGGCGGGCTGGTGAGCTATCACTTCGACGGCGACCCGGAGCCGCACCAGGACGGCCAGCGCGAAACGTACTACCGGCTCGCGGAAGCGTTCTACCGCACGTTCCCGCAACTGAGCGACGTGCGCTTCTCGCACGCGTGGGGCGGCCCGATCGACTACTGCTCGCGCGGCTCGGTGTTCGCAAAGCGCTATCTCGGCGACAAGGCCGTGTTCGTCGCCGGCTATACGGGCTTCGGTGTCGCGGCGAGCCGGTTCGGCGCGTTCATGGGGCTGAACATCCTGTTCGATCGCGACAGCCCCGAGCGCAAGCTCGACATCGCGAACCAGAGCCCGAGCTACATCCCGCCGGAGCCGATGCGCTGGATGGCCGCGAAGATCACGTTCCATGCATTCGACGGCGCGGATGCGGAAGGCGGCTGGAAGCGCGCGTGGATCAGCGGCATCAAGGCGATGGGCTTCCCGATGTAAACGATGACAGGGCCGCCCCGCGCCGGGGTGCCCCGTCATCGCGACACCAAAAACGATCCCCAGAGGAGACGGTCCGCACCGCGGACACGGAGAGAGACACCAGATGAATGTAGTCAACCTGCAGGATGAAGCGCGACAGGAAAGCGCGCTGTTCGTCGTCGTGATGCTGCTGCTCGGCATGCTCGGGCCGACGGTCTTCCTCGGCCTGCCCGCGATCGTCGGGCAGGTCGAACGTCATTGGGGCTTCGGCGAAGCGGCGCTCGGGCTGTCGAGCTTCATCGAGGTGCTCGGCGAATCGACGGGCACGCTGCTCGTCGCGTTCGTGCTCGGCCGCCAGCCGGTCCGGTGGGTGCTCGCGGGCGCGGTGACGCTCGCGGCCGGCGCGAACCTCGGCACGCTCGCGACGCACGGGCTCGTCGCGTATTCGGCCTTGCAGTTCATCGCGGGCGTCGGCTCGGGCGGGCTGAACGGCATCGCGCTGCGCTACCTGTCGTATTCGCGCGCGCCGGAACGTAATCTCGGGATCATGCTGATGGGGCAGGTGACGTGGAGCATGGTGCTGCTCGCCTACATCTTCCCGATGCTGAGCGACACATGGGGCGCGCACGGCGTGTTCGGTTTCGTCGCGTGCGTGCTCGGCGTGTTCGTGCTCGCGGCGCCGCTGTTTCGCCGCGGCGAGACGCTGGCCGCACCGGCTCCGGAAGGCGTCGCCGGCCGCATTGACCGCAAGGGCGCAATGCTCGTGCTGTGCGCGCAGCTCGCGCTGTACGGCGGTGTCGGCGTCGTGTGGACCTTCCTCGAGAAGATCGGCACTGCGGCGGGCCTGAGCGGCAAGTCGGTGTCGCTCGTGCTCGGCGTCGCGAACATCGCGAGCCTCGTGATCTGCGCGGCGATGCCGAAGCTCGGCGCGGGCGCAGGCCTGCGCCGCTGGGCGCTCGTGAACCTCGGCGGCTGCGCGGTCGCGGCCGTGCTGCTCGCGCTGCCGGCCTCGGCCGTGACGTTCACGCTCGGCGCGATCGTGTTCATCGGCTGCTGGACCGGCGGCGCGCTGCTGATCTACGCGACGATTCCGCAGTACGACCTGGTCGGCAAGTCGGCCGCGCTGTCGCCGGGCTGCGTCGCGCTCGGCTATGGCGTCGGCTCGGTCGCGGGCGGTTCGCTGATCGAGAGCGCGGGCACGCAGTCGGCGCTGATCGCGGCGATCGTGCTGTGCGCGGTGGCGTTCCTCTGCTACCGGCGGCTGCGGCCGGCCGTGTTCGGCATGGAACGCGCGCTTGCGGTGGCACCTGAATGACGGTGGCGACGCGCGCCGCTGCCGATGGCGGCGCGCGTCCGGTTCGGTTCATCGGTGAAGGCGGCGAGCGTGGCGTGCGATGCGCGTCGGGCTGGCCGGCCGGGTAACGCGCACACGCGCAGCGGCTTGAAGCATGTTCTCGAATACCTCCGATCTCGATCTCCGGCTCATCCGGGTCTTTCTGGCCGTCGTCGACGCACGCGGCATCACGGCCGCCGAGGCGTCGCTTGGCGTGCGGCAATCGACGATCAGCACGCAGCTGTCGGCGCTCGAAGCGCGCGTCGGCTTCAAGCTGTGCGATCGCGGGCGCGGCGGCTTTCGCCTGACGTCGAAAGGCGAACGTTTCGCCGCCACCGCGCGCACGCTCGTCGCGGCCACCTCCGAATTCGTCGCGCGTGTGCGTGACATCGATCGCAAGCTGGTCGGCACGCTGTCGATCGGCCTGATCGGCCAGGCGCCGCTCGTCGAGAACGCGCGCGTGGCCGATGCGATCGGTGCATTCCGCAAGCGTGACCAGGCCGTCACGTTCGCGATGAAGGTCGCGTCGCCGCAGGAGCTCGAGGAAAGCCTCGTCAACAACCAGCTCGATCTCGCGATCGGCTATTTCTGGCATCGCGTGCCCGGGCTGATCTACACGCCGCTGTTTACCGAGCAGCAGGTGATCTACTGCGGACGCGGGCATCCGCTGTTCCATGCGTCGCGGCCCGTGACGGCGGACGACCTGCAGCTTCACGACTGGGTCTGGCGCACCTATCCGGTGCCGGAGGAGCAGTATCCGCTGCCCGAGCGGCGCGTGACCGCGAGCGCGGACAGCATCGAGGCCGCGACGATCCTGATCCTGTCGGGCGGCCATCTCGGCTACCTGCCCGCGCACTACGCGGAGCCGTTCGAGCAGCGCGGGCTCGTGAAGGCCATCGGCCGCTCGACGTTCAGCTTCGACGTGCCGCTGCATCTCGCGATGAAGCGCAGCGCGAGCGACAAGCCGATCGTCGATGCGTTCTGCGAGGACCTGCTGCGCGCATTCAACATCAAGGCGGCCGCGCTGGCCGCATAAGCCGGCGTCGCGCGTTCAGCAGTCGACCAGCACCCAGTCGAACAGCTCGCGGCGCGTGCGCACGCCGAGCTTCGCGAACGCGCGCTTCACGTACGACTCGGCCGTCGACAGCTTCACGTCGAGCTGCTGCGCGGCCTCGGGCACCGAACGCCCGCACAGCATCAGCCGGCAGATTTCGTGCTCGCGACGCGACAATTGCACGTCCTGCCGTTCGAGGCGCGCGTCGAAGCCAGCCTGCGACGCGGTATTCACCGTCCCCGACGCCACGCGCCGCGCCGCGCAGCTACGCGCATGCAGCTCGAACATCGGGAACAGCAGGTCGACCATCTGCCTGAAGTGGAACAGCTCGTCCATCGTGAACGCGGGCCGCCCGACGGTGCGCGCCAGCCCGAGTGCGTATTGCAGGTGCGCGTTGCCGTGCACGAGCATGCATTCCTGCGCGATGCCCGGCTCATCGAAGATCCGGCGGCGGAACTCGCCGTGCGCGATCCCTTCCACGTGGCGCTGTACGAGCAGCGTGCCGGGCTTGCCGCGCAGCGGCGCGACCAGCGGATCGATCTGGCAGTAGTCCTGGTAGTAGACATCCATCACGCGCAGCGTATCGGCCGCGAAGCGCAGGCTGCCGCTGCCGAGCCATTCGACGACGAAGCCCGACGTGCTGCCCGTATCCGCGCGCCAGCGTTCGAGGTGCACGGCGTCGGCGTCGATGCTGTCGTTGACGAACTCGGTGACCGCGCCGACGAAATCCGGCGTGCCGACTGCGCGCAGCGTCGCGCCGAGCGTGTCGGGGCGCACGCCGATCAGGTAGTGGCCGCGGGCGGCCGGGTCGGGCTGGAGAAGTCGCATGGTCGGGCGTGGGCGGTCAGGGGACAGCGCGACGTTACGCGAACGTCGTGCACGCGTCAGCCGGGAATTCACCGGATCAACCCCGCGAATTTCATGCGTTGTCCCCAAAACGATGACAAGACCGCGCGTGCGGCGGCCGGAATTCGCCCAAGCCCCCGCGGCGGGGGGGCATACCACCGCGAATCGTCTGCCTATAGTGAAAGCACTTCGAAAACCTGATCAACAGAAAGGACAGGCCATGCAGATGCAACCGACGCCCGCCGCAACGGATTCGACACCGGCGGATTTCGTTCTGACCAACGCGAAGGTCTACACCGTCGATCCGCACAAGCCGTGGGCACAGGCCGTCGCCGTGCGCGACGGCCGGATCGTCCATGTCGGCGATACGGCGACCGTGCAGGCATACGTCGGTGCGGGCACAAAGGTCGTCGACGCGGCCGGCCGGCTCGTGCTGCCGGGCTTCGTCGAATCGCACTGGCACTTCGAGACGACCGCGTTCGCATTCCAGGCGTTCGTGAACTACGAGGATCCGCAGAAGGTGCTCGCCGCGCTGCGCGCGTACGTCGAGTCGCATCCGGACGAGCCGGCGATCACCGGGATGGGCTGGGTGCAGGCGACGATTCCGCCGGCGCTGCTGCGCAAGGAGACGCTCGACGCGATCTGCGCGGATCGGCCCGTGTGCCTGCTGTCGACCGATTTCCATTCGATGTGGGTGAACTCGAAGGCGCTGGAGATCGCCGGCATCGACGCATCGACGCCGCCCGTGCAGGAAGGCGCGAGCTGGTTCGAGAAGGACGCGGTGACCGGCGAGCCGACCGGCCTGGTCGTCGACGGCGCCGCGTATTCGGTGCTGATGCAGCGGATCAGCGCGGCCGGCCTGCTGCCGACCGGCATCGACCTGTACCTGAAGTCGATCCCGCCGTGGCAGAAGAAGCTGTGCGCGGCCGGCGTGACGACCGTGTTCGACGCGGGCTTCTTCGATCCGAGCGGCGACCAGTCGCTGCTGTACGAGACGCTGCAGACGATGGAGCGCGCGGGCGACCTGAAGCTGCGGGTGGTCGGCAGCGTCGCGGTGATCGGCGAGATCGACGATCCGGTCGGCACGCTCGTCAGATATCGCGAGCAGTACGATTCGCCGCTTGTGAAGGCGCGCGCATTGAAGCTGTTCCTCGACGGCACCGAGGCGAACCACACCGCGTACCTGCTCGAACCGTACGCGGACCGCCCCGATACCTGCGGCGCGCCGACGATGCCGGCCGACACGTTCAACCACTACCTGGTCGAAGCCGATCGCGTGAACGCGAACGTGATGGTCCATTGCGTCGGCGACGCGGCCGTGCGGATGGCGCTCGACGGCTTCGACGCGGTCAACCGCACGAACCCGCCGCGCGACCGCCGCCACGTGATCACGCACGCGTTCCTCACGCATCCGGACGACATCCCGCGCTTCCGCCGCGCGGGCGTGATGGCGAACACGCAGCTGCAGTGGGGCGTGGTCGACGCGTACACCGAGCAGCTGCGCGACCACTACGGCCACGAGCGCTGGAGCAACATGTACAAGTTCCGCACGTTCCTCGACGAAGGCGTGACGGTGTCGATCGGCATGGACGGCCTCGCGTGCCAGTGCCGCTGCCAGCACAAGCCGCTCGAGCACATTGAGTCGGGCCATACGCGCCAGCTCGCGGGCGAGCCCGATGCGCCGGTGTTCCCGGACATCGCCGAGCGCCTGAGCATTCCGCAGCTGATCGCCGCGTACACGATCCACGGCGCGTACCAGCTCGGGATGGAGCACGAGGTCGGGTCGCTTACGCCCGGCAAGCGCGCGGATCTCGTCGTGCTGGAAAACGACCTGTTCGAGGTCGGCCAGTACGACATCGGCCGCATCGACGTCGCGCTGACGATGATGGACGGCCGCATCACGCACGTGGGCGAGGACTTCGGCGTGCGTATGGGCGTGCAGGCATCCTGAACGGTCCGCGGCTGACCTGACGAAGCGGTGACGGATGCTTTCGTATCGCTTCCAGGTTGAGCCGATCGGGGCATCCGTCCGGAACCGGATGCCCCGATTGTGTGGCGTGTCCCCCTGTTGGCAGGGCAGACCGGCCAATTTCCTCTGGCTACATTTTTCCGGACCGAAGCACACACCGTTCATCGCGAGCGGATCATGATATCGACGGAGGAAACCATGGCAGGGGATTGGAGCAAGCATCTGAGAACGGCATGCGCGGCGCTCGCGCTGGGCGGCGTCCTGTGGGCCGGCGCGCCGGTCGCGCACGCGGCGGACGTCGTCAACGTGTACAACTGGGGCAACTCGATCGGCAAGGCGACGATCGCGAACTTCGAGAAGGCGACCGGCATCAAGGTGGTCTACCAGGAGTTCGATTCGAACGAGACGCTGCAGGCGAAGCTGCTGTCGGGCACGTCGGGCTACGACGTGGTTGTGCCGTCCGACATCTTCTGGGCGCGGCAGCTGCAGGCCGGCATCTACCGCAAGATCGACAAGAGCCAGGTGCCGAACTACGGGCTGCTCGATCCGGAAATCATGAAGGTGCTCGCGAAGGACGACCCGGGCAACCAGTTCGGCATTCCGTGGACGTGGGGCACCGACGGGCTCGGGATGAACGTCGAGAAGGTGAAGGCCGCGCTCGGCAACGACGCGCCGCTCGACAGCTGGGCGCTGCTGTTCGACCCGAAGTACGCGCAGAAGCTGAAGCACTGCGGCATTTCGGTGCTCGATTCGCCGGTCGATGCGTTCGGGATGGCGTTCGTCTACCTGAAGAAGGATCCGAACACGACCAACCCGGCCGACTACCAGGCCGCATACGAGCTGCTGAAGACGGTGCGGCCGTATATCACGCAGTTCAATTCGAGCAGCTACATCAACGATCTCGCGGGCGGCGACATCTGCCTCGCGCTCGGCTGGTCGGGCGACGTGAACTCCGCGCGGATCGCGGCCGCTTCCGCGAAGAAGCCGTATCACATCAAGTACGTGATCCCGGCCGAGGGCAGCGCGATGTGGTTCGACATGATGGCGGTGCCGAAGGATGCGCCGCATCCGGACGCCGCGCTGAAGTTCGTCAACTTCGTGCTGTCGGAGAAGGAAAGCGCGAACCTGACCAACGACACGTCGTACCCGTCGGCCGTGCCGTCGTCGAAGCACCTGGTGCGCGCCGAAGTGACGAGCGATCCGGCCGTGTTCCCGCCCGCCGACGTGATCCGCAAGCTGAGCCTCAGCAAGCCGGTTCCGCCTGAGCTGATGCGTCTGCAGAACCGTCTCTGGACGAAGCTGAAGACCGAGTAAGCCGGCCACAGCTCTCCCCAACTCCCGCATACCTTTCGCGCGCCCCGCCGCTCATCGCGGCGGGCGGGGGCGCGCTCGTCCCGACGACCACCCAAACATGAAAATCACACACATGACGGCGCTGTGCCTGCTCGCGTTCGACGCAGCCTCGGCATTCGCGCACACGCCGCAGGCGACCGACGCGAGCAGGATGAAGGCGCTGCAGGCGCAGGTCACCGCGCTGCAGCAGCAGGTGAACGAGCTGCGCGCGAGCATGCTGGCGGCGAAGCCTGCCGGCTCGGTAACGACTGCCAATGCCGCCTCAGACGGCGCGAAGATCGGCACGATCAGCACGGCGCCGGCCGCCGAATCGGCACCAGCGTTCACGAACGACGACCTGCAGCAGATGCGCGAGCAGATCGCGAACGCGTCGCTGAAGGTCGACTCGCTGCAGGAAGCCGCGACCACCGGCCCGCTCGCGGGCCTGAGCATCACCGGTTATGTCGATCCCGTGTACCTGTTCAACCGTGCGCAGCGCACGTCCGGCTTCCAGTTTCTGAACCACGATCCGGGCGCGTACGACTACTTCAACAGCACGATCGGCGACGTCTACCTCGACATCAAGAAGACCTTCGGCGTCGGCCCGATGGCGCCGTCGGCGGAGGTCGTGATCCAGCCGAACCGCGGCTTCGGCAACGTGTTCAGCAATTCGCACGGCGGCATCGGCAACAACATCGTCACGCAGGCGGTGGTCACCGTGCCGCTCAGCACGACGCGCACCTTCGAGATCGGGATGATGCCGAGCCTCGCCGGCTACGAGGTGCAGCCGTCGACGCAGATGCTGACGCTCACGCACGGACTGCTGTACGACTTCAGCGAGCCGGGCAACCTGATCGGCGTCGGGCTGAAGGGCTCCAACGCGGCGATGACGCGCTTCTGGCAGGTCGTGATCGGCAACGAGGTGCTGCGCACCGCCGGCGCGATCGCGAACGCGGCGAACAACACGACGAAGACCAACTGGACGCCGACGATCACCGCGCGCTTCGACAACGCGACGTCGACCGCCTTCGACTTCGGCATCTCCGGGATGCTCGGCCGGCAGTCGCTGTTCTCGCCGTGCGCGCAGGCGGGCGGCTACGGCTACCAGTGCAACGGCTCGTCGCCGACCGGCCTCTACAAGTACGTGGAAGCCGACGTGACCTATACGCGCGACAAGACGCAGGTCAACGCGCAGGTCGACTACGGCGAGCTGCAGAAGGGCGCATGGAACGGCGGCACCGCGCGCTGGTACGGGATGTCGCTGCTCGGCCATACGAAGTGGACGACGTCGTGGGTCGGCCGCATGGGCGCGACGCTGCGCTTCGACTACCTGAACAACACGTCGAACGGCGGCGGCGGCACGAACATCCAGTACGGGCTCGCGGGCGGCAATCCGTCGGTGAACGGGTCGAGCGGCTTCGGCATCGATCCCGCGTGCTTCCAGGGCTCGTCGACGAACGGCACCGAGTGCAAGGGCGCGCAGCGCTATGCGATCACGGCCGACCTGTTGTTCTATCCGACGCAGCAGATCACCGTGAAGCTCGAATACCGCCACGACGCGGCGAACCATCCGGTGTTCCTGAAGAGCAACGGCACGTACGCGCGCAGCAACGACCTGGCCGGGATGCAGTTCATCTATTCGTTCTGACCGTGCTCGCCGTTCCGGCCGGCGTGCGCGCCGGTCGAGCGGCTGAGCGATGCATCACGTTCCGGGCCGCGCGTGCCTGGAACGCATTCAACACAGGAGAGTTGACCTTGAAGCTGCACACCTTCGTGACCGACATCACCGATCCGCGCGCGCGCGGCCGCCTGATCGGCGAGCGCTTCGCACCGGAGATCCGCGAGACGGTCGCGCTTTATCTCGCGTTCTTCCCGAAGCTCGGCATTGAGCCGCAGCGCGCGCGGGAGATCGGCGAAGCGAGCCTGGCCGCGCTCGGCGCGTGGTGCCCGCGCCTTGCCGCCGAAGTCGAGGCGATCGCGGACGGCGTCGACCTGCCGCGCTGGCAGCTTGCGTGCCTGAACGCGCGCACCGAGATTCTCGCCACTGCACCCGCATCGGCCGAAGGCGAATGCTCGACGACCGTCTACGCGCCGGCCGGCCCTCACGCGCCGCGCACGCTGCAGACGTGGGACTGGCACGACAGCCTCGCGCCACAGGGGCTGCTGATGCAGTTCGCGACGCCGCACGGCCGCACCGTCAAGCTGTTCTCCGAATTCGGGATGCTGGCGAAGCTCGGCGTGAACAGCGCGGGCCTCGGGCTGCACTTCAACATCCTGCATCACGCGAGCGACAACGACAGCGCCGGTGTGCCCGTGCACGCGATCGCGCGGCGCCTGCTCGAAGACGCGACGACGGTGCAGGAAGCGATCGACATTGCGCGCACCGCACGCGTGAGCGCGTCGACGGTGCTGACCGTGTTCACGCGTCACGATGCGAACCCGCGTGCGGCGAGCATCGAGCTGAGCCCGTCAGGTGTCGGCGTGGTGGTGCCGCGTCCGGACGGCTGGCTGCTGCATACGAACCACTTCCTCGATCGCGCGCTGAGTGGTGGCGAGTGCATGCCCGACAGCTCGACCACGCGCGAGCGCTTTGTGCACCTGAATGCAGTCGTGAACGGGATGACGAGCGCCGATGTGCGCGAGCGCGCGGCGGCGATGTGCGGGGCGGCCGGCGACCAGGCCGTCGTGTGTTTTCATCCGGATCTGTCGATGCCCGACACCGAGCGCTGGGAAACGTTGCTGACCGTCGGCATCGACACCGATGCGTGCGCGCTCGACTACGTGGCGGGCAATCCGCACGACCTCGCGCGCGACGGGGCCCAGCGGTTCTGACGCGACGCGCAGCCAGCGGTAGCGATGAAGCAGGGCGGCACGCACATGCCGCCCTCGTAACGCTTACGCGTCGATGCGCTCGACCTTGCCGACGAGCAGCCCGTACGACAGGCTGCCGGCGAGCGCCATCGCGGCGATGTAGGTGATCGCGCGCGAGAAGTCCGCGCCGTTCACGAGCAGCCCGATCACGATCGGCGTCGCGATCGCTGAAAGATTGCCGATCAGGTTGAACACACCGCCCGTGAGGCCGATCAGCCGTGCGGGCGCGAGCCCCGACACAAGCGACCACGTGATCGACGCGAAGCCGTTGCCGAAGAACGCGATCGTCATGAACGCGATCACCCAGCCGGTCGACGTGACGTAGTTCGCGCCGATGATGCAGGTCGAGATCAGCAGCCCCGAGATGATCGGCAGCTTGCGCGCGAAGCCCTGCGATGCGCCGCGGCGCATCAGCCAGTCCGACAGCACGCCCGAGCACAGCACGCCGACGAACGCGGCGAGGAACGGCAGCGACGCGAGGAAGCCCGACTTGATAAAGTCCATCCCGCGATACTTGACGAGGTAGGTCGGGAACCACGTGAGGAAGAACCACAGCGTCGAGTTCAGCGCGAACTGGCCGAGATAGATGCCCCACAGCTTGCGCCGGCCGAGCACGACGCCGAGGTCGCGCCACGTCGACGGCGCGCGTTCGGTGCGCGCCGCGACGCGGTCCTCGAGATCGACGAGCCCGCCGCCGTCGCGGATCAGCGAGATCTCGGCCGCGTTGACACCGCGAAACGCGCGCGGCTCGCGGTACACCGCATACCAGATCGCGGCCCAGACGATGCCGGCGAGGCCGGTCGCGACGAACACCATGTGCCAGCCGAGATGCACCTGCAGCCAGGCGAGCACCGGCGTGAGGAACGCGAGGCCGACGAACTGGCCCGACGTGTAGCCGCCGATCGCGCTCGCGCGTTCGCGGGTCGGGAACCAGGTCGTCACCACGCGGTTGTTGATCGGGTAGGCCGGCGCCTCGAGCGCGCCGACCGCGAGGCGCAGCACGATCAGCCCGACGAACGAGCCCGCGAAACCGAGCAGCAGCGTCGCGGCGGACCACAGCGCGAGCGCACCCGCATACAGCACGCGCGGCGACACCTTGTCGACGAGCCAGCCGCCCGGGATCTGCATCAGCGCGTAGGTCCAGCCGAACGCAGAGAACACGAGGCCCGCGCGCACCGGATCGATGTTGAGTTCCTTGAACAGCGCGGGCGCGGCGATCGACAGGTTGCTGCGGTCGAGATAGTTGATCACGACGGTGACGAACAGCAAGGCGAGGATCAGCAGCCGCTTGCGACTGGGTGGCGTGGCCGTTGCCGTTGCGGTGGCCGTGGTCGCGCGGGCGGCGGAGTCGGATGAAGTACCGGCGTGCGCGAGCGGCAACGCCTGCGGGTCGGCTTGGGTGCGTGACGCGGATTGAGCCACGGTTGTCTCCTGTGTTCTGTGCCCGGCCATCGCCCGCGAGCGGGGCGGCCGAATCGAATGGCGTTGGGGCGAACGTTAGAGCCGTGGCGGGAAGCGCGTCAACATTTGGACAGGTATCCCTATTAATGGGATATGGCGCGCTCAATATGTGGGAATGGCGGCGATCACGCCGCCGCCTGCATCAGTTGCCCATCGCGTCCTTCGCACTGACCCAACCCTGCACCGCGCCCGCATGCGGGTTGCGATACCGCACCTTCAGCCACTGGAAATCGGCGCTCGCATCGATCAGCTCGACCGTGTCGCCCGCGACGACGTAACGGCGCGTGGGCGCATCGGTCATTGCATCGTGCAGCGGCAGGCGCGCCGGGCGCACCTTGAACGTGACGGTGCCGCCGCCGTACGCATCAGGGCGGCGCGACACGCGTTTGCCTTGCGCGTCGTAGGTCAGCAGCATCGACGACGGGCCGGCATCGGTGTCGAACAGGTCGCGCAGGTCGTCCGGTATCACTTCGCTGGACTGGTACAGATACATCTTGCCGCCGGCATCGAAGCGGTATGCATCGGTGTACCAGATCGGGCCGCCGCGGCACGAGCTGTACAGCGTGCGCTCTTTCGGCTTCGCGACCACGTTGACGAGGTCGTCGCAGTTGCCATGCGGCATGTTGCTCGCCGGCATGTGCAGCGGCTCGAACTGCTGCCGCGCGGCGTCGTACAGGTAGATGCCGTAGCTGTCGTTGACCATGCCGAGGGTCGCGTGCATGGCGAGATCGCGGTGGCCGTCGAAGTTGTAGTCGTCCGACGAGAGGTGATAGTGGCCTTCCTCGTCGGTGGCTGTCACGTCGAGCGTTTGCGTCTTGCCGCTCGGCAGGAAACGCACGGTGATGTGCTCGCTGTCCGCACGTTCGACGCGGGCCGTGACGGTGTCGTCGACCTTGAACGTGAGCAGCGGCTTGGCTGCGTGCGCGACGGGCGTGATCGATGCGCACGCGGCGAGCAGCAGCATGGTCGCGGCGAGGCGGGGAAGCGGGCGGAATCGCGGGGAGCGCGTCATGAGCGGGCGTAGGAACGAAGGTCGAGGATGAACGGGCCGGCGGCTGCCTAGCCGCGTGCGCTGTCGTCCTGAAAGCCGTTCTTGCCGACGAAGATCTCCTTCAGCGCGGCGCGCAGCGTGACCGGATCGTATTGACCGGGCGCGAGATGGATCACGTAGCGCGTCTGGCCGTCGAGACGTGCGGCGATGCCGGGTTCGATCTCGACGTCGATCGTGTCGTCCGTCAGGCGCACCGACAGATCCTTGACGCGCACGCTGATCTGGTCGCGCACCATCACTTCGATCAGCGCGTCGTCCGGAAAGCGCGACAGCGCGAAGCAATAGTCCTGCTCGGCGTCGTGACAGTAGATGTTGGCGAAGCTTTCGTCGTCGTCGAGATCGGACGTCGCCGCACCGATGGTGGCGTGAAGTTCCATGAATGTGGGTTCCTGCTTAAGGGTGGTCAGGGTTATCGGGTTGAATGGAGGGCGGTTTCGATCGCGGCTGCGGCGCCGGGCACCCCGCCGGTGTCGCACGACGTATCGACATCGCGCGCCTTCAGCCACAGTCCGAATTCGCGCATCACTTCGACCACGGGCCGCAGCCGGTTGCCGTCGGCGGTCAGGTCGTACTCGACCCGCACCGGCACTTCCGGATAGACGGTCCGCCGCACGAACCCGGCGTCTTCGAGTGCGCGCAGGTCGAGCGTCAGCATCCGTTGCGAGATGCCGGGCATGTCGCGCCGCAGGTCGCTGAAGCGTCGCGGCCCGTCGAGCAGATACGACACCAGCAGCAGCCGCCAGCGGCCGCCGAGCAGGCGCATCGCTTCTTCAACGGAACATCCGGTCGCACTCGTTTTCATCGTGCAGATTCCTGGTCGGTAAATTTTTTGTGACTACGGCACAAACGACTGCCGTCTTCTCAGCCCTGCGCCGATGCGAGATATTAGCGCCCGCGTCGCGGCGAATCGATACATGGACAACACATCAAGGAAACGCATGAAGCTCTATCACGCTCCCGGAAGCTGTTCGCAGGCGATCTGCATCGTGCTGCGCGAAGGCGGCATCGAAGCGGAAGTCATCAAGGTCGACGCGCGCAAGCATGTCATTGAAGACGGGCGAAATTACTACGACGTGACCGAACTCGGCTACGTGCCGCTGCTCGAACTCGACGACGGCACGCTGCTGTGCGAAGGGCCGGTGATCGCGCAGTATCTCGCGGATTTGCGCCCGGATGCGGGGCTCGCGCCCGCCTACGGCACGCTCGCGCGCTATCGGCTGATGGAGTGGCTCAACTTCCTCGGCACCGAGATCCACAAGGGCTTCATCCCGCTGCTGTATGCGGTGCAGGCGGGAAAATACGTCGACCCGGCGAGAACGAAGCTCGACAGCCGCTTCGCCTGGATCGACCGTCAGCTTGAAGGGAAGGCGTTCGTCACGGGCGACACGTTCACGGTCGCCGATGCGTACCTGTTCGCGCTCACCGGCTGGGGCAAGGCGGAATGGATGCGGTCGGTGTACAACGCGGATATCGACCTGACCCGGTATACGCATCTGCGTGCGTGGTACGAGCGGGTGCGGGCGCGGCCGGCGGTGCGGGCGGTGCTGGAGGCGGAGGGGCTGGAGCGGTAGCAGGCGGCGGCGGTCGCTGAGCGGGCGCGTCGTTCCGCTTCATCGATGCGCCGCCACACAGCAAATCCCCGCGCTATAATCCCCGCCATGAAATTCCTCCGGACCATCATCCTGCTGCTGCTCTGCGCGGTGCTGCCCATCAGCGGGCTGGCAGCCAGCGGCCTGGCCGGGGAATGTCCGATGATGCAGCAGGGCATGTCGATGGACATGGACGCTGGCATGTCCGCCGACATGCCGGGCTGCGATTCGATGAAGTCGTCGCCCACCGGCAAGGCCCACGCGAAAGCGAAGGGCATGTCCTGCAAGCTGACGGCGCAATGCCAGTTCGGCAGTCTCTATCATCCGGCCGCTCGCGCCGAAGTCAGTCGTCCCGCTGCATACGCCAGCACCGTCGCCTTCCACTACGCGCAAATCCTCCCGGTCCGCGATCCGAACGGATTGTGGCGCCCTCCACGCATCAGCTGATCCCGATCCGATAGGTTCGCCGCATTCGCGGTGAGGTTCGTCCTGTATCAGGACGTGGAATCCCTATGGGGTTCCGCCGTTGGGGTTAAACCATGTCATTCCATCCCGGCACGCCGCTTGCGCGGCGTGCGCGTCGGCGCGCGCCCGTGCTTTGGGCGGCGCTGCTGGTTGCGGGCGCCGTTCACGCGCAGCAACCACCTTTCACGCTGGACGCCGCGCTGCAGTCCGCGACCGATCATTCCGCTTCGATGCAGGCCGCCCAGGCATCCGTTCGTGCCAGCTCGGAGGCGGCCGTGAAGGCCGGCCAGCTGCCCGACCCGATGCTCAAGGCCGGCATCGACAACCTGCCGGTCAACGGCGGCCAGCGCCTCACCATCGGCCAGGACTTCATGACGATGCGCCGCATCGGCATCGAGCAGGAGTGGGTGTCCGGCGACAAGCGGCGCCTGCGCTCGGCGCTCGCCAACGAGCAGGTCGGGCGCGAGCGCGCCGGTTATCTCGCGCAGCTCGCGAGCGTACGCCAGCAAACCGCGACGGCGTGGCTGAACGCCGTCTACGCGAAGCAGGCGCTCGCGCTGCAGCAGGCGTTGCTCGATCACATGCACCATGAACTCGACGCGACAAAGGCGTCGTATCGCGGCGCGAAGGCGAGTGCGGCCGATGTCGTCCAGGCACGGGCCATGCTCGCGCAGACGCAGGATCAATTGCTGAAAGCGCAGCAGGTCTACCAGACCGCGCTCATCGCGCTGTCCCGCTGGACCGCCGTGCCGGCCGACGATGTCACCGGTACGCCGCCCGCGCCGGAGTCGTTCGTGTCGTCGCTGCCGCAGGACGAACTGCGGCTGTCGCAACCGGCGCTGATCACCGCCGCCGACGATATCGCGGTTGCCGAAGCCGATACGGCCGTGGCGAACAGCGAACGCAGCCCGAACTGGACGTGGGAAGTCGCGTACCAGCAGCGTGGCGGCGCGTATTCGAACATGGTGTCGGTCGGCGTGACGATCCCGCTGCCGCTCAATCGCAAGAACCGCCAGAACCGCGACGTCGCCGAAAAGGCCGCGCTCGCGACGAAGGCGCACTTGATGTACGAGGACACGCTGCGCCAGGTGCAGGCCGATATCCGCACGCAGTCCGCGACGCTCGCGAGCGGTCGTGCGCGCATCGCGAATCTCGGCGACGCGTTGCTGCCGGCCGCCGACCAGCGCGTGCAACTGGCGAACGCCGCGTACCGCGCCGGCACGGGCTCGCTCGCAGATACGTTCGCCGCGCGCCGCGCGCAACTGGATGCGCAACTGCAGGTGCTCGATCTCCGGCGCGAGGTTTCGCAGACCTGGGCGCAGCTCGAATACCAGGTCGTGCCGTCGACGCTGGCCGCCGCGCAATAACGGAGAACAACATGACGAAGAAAATACTGGCCCGTGCGGCCCTGCTGGCGTTCGCCGGTGCTGCGCTGCTCGGCGCGGGCTATTTCGCGGGCGCACGCCACGCTGCGACCGCCGCGACGGCAATGGACACCGCCGCTGCGGCATCGACCTCGCCCTCGCCCGGCAAAACCGATCCGAAGACCGGCCGCAAGGTGCTGTACTGGCACGACCCGATGGTGCCGAACCAGCACTTCGACAAACCGGGCAAGTCACCCTTCATGGACATGCAGCTGCAACCCGTCTATGCGGACGAAGGCGGCGGCGCGTCCGGCATCCGGATCGATTCGGGCCTGCAGCAGAACCTCGGCATTCGCTATGCGACCGTGCGCCGGCAGCAGACGGCGGCCGGATTCGATGCGGTGGGCACCACGCAGTTCGACGAATCGCGCGCGGACGTCGTCCAGTCGCGCGTCACCGGCTACATCGACCGTCTCTATGCGCGCGCACCGATGCAGCGCATCGCGAAGGGTGCGCCGATCGCGTCGCTGTTCGTGCCTGACTGGCTCGCGCCGCAGGAGGAATACCTCGCGCTCAAGCGCGGCGGGATGGACGGCAGCCTGCTCGATGCGTCGCGCGCACGGATGCGGGCGCTGTCGATTCCCGACGGCATGATCGCGAGCCTCGATCGCACCGGCCGCGCGCAGACGCATGTCGTGCTGACCGCGCCGGAAACCGGCGTCGTCAGCGAGCTGAACGTGCGGGACGGCGCGATGGTCGCGCCTGGGCAGACGCTTGCGAAGATCGCCGGGCTGTCGACGCTATGGCTCATCGTCGAGGTGCCGGAAGCGCTTGCGCTGAACGTGCAGCCGGGGATGGCGGTCGACGCGACGTTCGCGGGCGACCCGGCACAGCATTTCACCGGGCGCATCCGCGAAGTGCTGCCCGGCATCAGCACGAGCAGCCGCACGCTGCAGGCGCGCGTGGAGATCGACAACGCCGCGCTGAAGCTCACGCCCGGCATGCTGATGCGCGTGCGGGTCGCCGCACGGCAGACCGTCTCGCGCCTGCTCGTGCCGTCCGAGGCCGTGATCGCGACCGGCAAGCGTTCGATCGTCATCGTGAAGAACGGAGACGGCCGGCTTCAGCCGGTGACGGTGACGACGGGCAACGACGTCGGCAGCGACACCGAAGTGTTCGGCGGGCTGAACGAAGGCGACACGGTCGTTGCTTCGGGGCAGTTCCTGATCGATTCCGAGGCGAGCCTGAAAAGCGTGCTGCCGCGGCTGGAAAGCGGCACCGGCGCGAGCGGGGCGGTGCCCGCGACGGAAGCGAAGGCAGCGCCGGTCTATGAAACCACCGGCAAGGTCGAACAGGTCACGGCCGACGACATCACGTTCTCGCATCAGCCCGTTCCCGCGCTCGGCTGGGGCGCGATGACGATGGCGTTCGGCAAGCCGTCGGCCACCGCGTTCCCGGACGTGAAGCCGGGCCAGACGGTGCGCTTCGCGTTCACGCAGAGCGGCGACGGCTACCGGCTGACGAAGGTCGAACCGCAGGGAGGCGAACGATGATCGCGCGCATCATTCCCTGGTCCGTCCACAATCGCTTCCTCGTGCTGCTCGCCACCGTGCTGATCGCCGCATGGGGCGTTCATTCGCTGCAGCAGACACCGCTCGATGCATTGCCCGACCTGTCGGACACGCAGGTGATCGTCAAGGCGTCGTATCCGGGCAAGGCGCCGCAGATCGTCGAGGATCAAGTGACCTATCCATTGACGACCACGCTGCTCGGCGTGCCCGGCGCGAAAACCGTCCGCGCGTATTCGTCGTTCGGCGACGCGTTCGTCTATGTGCTGTTCGACGACCGCACGGATCCGTACTGGGCGCGTTCGCGCGTGCTCGAATACCTGAGCCAGGTGCAGAGCCGGCTGCCTGCCGGCGCGACGGTCTCGCTCGGGCCGGATGCGACCGGCGTCGGCTGGGTGTACGAGTACGCGCTCGTCGATCGCACCGGCCATCACGATCTCGGGCAACTGCGCGCGCTCAACGACTGGTTCCTGAAGTTCGAGCTGAAGGCCGTGCCCGACGTGTCGGAAGTCGCGAGCATCGGCGGCATGGTGCAGCAGTACCAGGTCGTGCTCGATCCGGACAAGCTGCGCGTGTACGGCATCACGCAGGCGGAAGTCGCGAACGCGCTCGGCAACGCGAACCAGGCGTCCGGCGGCTCGGTCGTCGAGCTGGCCGAGTCGGAGTACATGGTGCGCTCGACCGGCTACCTGCGCACGCTCGACGATTTCCGGCACGTGGTGCTGCGCACGAACGACGCCGGTACGCCGGTGCTGCTCGGCGACGTGGCGCGCATCCAGGTCGGCCCCGCGATGCGGCGCGGCATTGCCGAGCTGAACGGGCAGGGCGAGGTGACGGGCGGCGTCGTCGTGATGCGCTCGGGCAAGAACGCGCTGACCACGATCGATGCGGTGAAGGCGAAGCTCGCCGACCTGAAGCGTTCGCTGCCGCCTGGCGTCGAGATCGTCACGACCTACGATCGCTCGCAGCTGATCGAGCGCGCGGTGGGCAACCTGAAGGACAAGCTGATCGAGGAGTTCGTGATCGTCGGGATCGTCTGTGCGGTGTTCCTGTTTCATTTGCGCAGCGCGTTCGTCGCGATCCTGTCGTTGCCGCTCGGCGTGCTGGCCGCGTTCATCGTGATGCGCTACCAGGGCGTGAATGCGAACCTGATGTCGCTCGGCGGGATCGCGATCGCGATCGGCGCGATGATCGACGCGGCGATCGTGATGATCGAGAACGCGCACAAGCATCTCGAAGCGTACGACCACGCGCATCCCGGCGAACCGATCACGCCGGCCCGACGATGGGAACTCGTCGCGACGTCGGCCGTGGAGGTCGGGCCGGCGCTGTTCTTCTCGCTGCTGATCATCACGCTGTCGTTCATCCCGGTGTTTTCGCTGGAAGGGCAGGAAGGCAAGCTGTTCGCGCCGCTCGCGTTTACGAAGACCTACACGATCGCCGCCGCCGCCGGGCTGTCGGTAACGCTGGTGCCGGTGCTGATGGGTTATCTCGTGCGCGGCCGCATTCCGCACGAGCACGCGAACCCGATCAACCGCGTGCTGATCCGCGCGTACCGTCCGCTGCTCGAAGCGACGCTCAGGCGCCCGTGGGTCGCGATCGGTGTCGCGGTCGTCGCGCTGGTGCTGACGGCCGTGCCGGTGTCGCGGCTCGGCGGCGAATTCATGCCGCCGCTCGACGAAGGCGACCTCCTGTACATGCCGACCGCGCTGCCCGGCATCTCGGCCGACAAGGCGAGTGAACTGCTGCAGCAGACCGACCGGCTGATCAAGACCGTGCCCGAGGTCGATACAGTGTTCGGCAAATCGGGCCGCGCCGATTCCGCGACCGATCCCGCGCCGCTCGAGATGTTCGAGACGACGATCCGGTTCAAGCCGCGCAATGCATGGCGGCCCGGCATGACACCGGAGAAGCTCGTCGACGAACTCGATCGCACGGTGAAGGTGCCGGGACTGTCGAACGTGTGGGTGCCGCCGATCCGCAACCGGCTCGACATGCTGTCCACCGGCATCAAGACGCCCGTCGGCGTGAAGATTTCCGGGCCGGACCTGGCCGGGATCGACGCGATCGCGAAGCAGGTCGAGGCCGCGGTGAAGCCCGTGCCGGGCGTCACGTCCGCGCTCGCGGAGCGGCTGAACGGCGGCCGCTACATCGACGTCGACATCGACCGGCTCGCCGCCGCGCGTTACGGGCTGTCGGTGGCCGATATCCAGTCGGTCGTGTCGTCGGCGGTCGGCGGCGACGACGTCGGCGAAGTGATCGCGGGGCGCGAGCGCTTCCCGATCAACATCCGCTACCCGCGCGAGGTGCGTGATTCGGTCGAGAACCTGCGGCAATTGCCGGTCGTCACCGCACGCGGCGCGCAGATTCGCCTGGGCGACGTCGCGCACATCGCGATCGCCGACGGCCCGCCGATGATCCGCAGCGAGAACGCGCGACTGTCCGGCTACGTGTACGTCGACATTCGCGGCACCGATCTGCAGAGCGCCGTGCGCGCGATGCAGCAGGCCGTCGCGCAGCAGGTCGCATTGCCGCCCGGCTATTCGATCGCGTGGTCGGGGCAGTTCGAGTATCTCGAACGCGCGGCGGCCAAGCTGCGCACCGTCGTGCCGGTGACGCTCGTGGTGATCTTCGTGCTGCTGTTCCTCACGTTCGGCTCGGCGGCCGATGCGCTGCTGCTGATGTCGACGGTGCCGTTCGCGCTGGTCGGCGGCTTCTGGCTCGTGTGGGTGCTCGGCCATGCGGTGTCCGTTGCGACGTCGGTGGGCTTCATCGCGCTCGCGGGCGTGGCCGCCGAGTTCGGCGTCGTGATGCTGCTGTACCTGAAGGGCGCGCTGCAGCGCCGGCTCGACGCCGGCGAACCGCTGACCGATGCGCTGCTGCTCGACGCGATCCGCGAAGGCGCCGTGCTGCGCGTGCGGCCCAAGGCGATGACGGTCGCGGTCGTGCTCGCCGGCCTCGTGCCGATCATGGTCGGGCACGGCGCCGGTTCCGAAGTGATGCAGCGCATCGCCGCGCCGATGGTCGGCGGCATGGTCACGGCGCCGCTGCTGTCGATGTTCGTCATTCCCGCCGCATGGCTCCTGCTGCAGCGCCGTCGTGCGCGAAGCGTGAGCCGTGCTCGGCATTCCGAAGCAGTTCCTCACGGCACGAACGTGCCATCCATCCCAACCGGAGAATCCCGATGAAGAAGTTGATTACCGTCACCGTTGCTGCTGCCGCCGTCCTCGCTGTCGGCACGATCGTTACCCCCGCCTTTGCTGCCGGCGACATGGCCGGCATGGACATGTCCGGCATGAAGATGTCGTCGGGCGGCATGGCCGAATCGAATGCCACGCTGACCGACGCCGAAGTGAAGAAGGTCGATGCCGCGAGCGGCAAGATCACGCTGAAGCACGGCGCGCTCGACAACGTCGGGATGCCGCCGATGACGATGGCGTTCAAGGCGAAGGACGCGACGATGCTCGAGCACGCGCATGCGGGCGACAAGGTCAAGGTGCGGATCGAGAAGGTCGACGGCACGCTGACGATCGTCAAGCTGGTGAAGGCGTCCTGACCTGACGGCGTGCCGGTGCGTCGCCCGTCCGAGAGGCGGGCGGCTGCACCGGCGCCGTGCGGATCGGGCCGGAAGCGGCTCGTGCGGCTGTGTTTGACGGTACGCGAAGGGTTTGGGTACAGCACGTGCGGGATCGGCACCTACATTTCAACAATACTTGAAATATTGAAATGAAGCCGCTATCCTTCGCGCCATGGACTCCAATCTCGTCGTGCGCGCCCTGGGCGCGCTTGCTCATGAAGCGCGCCTGGCCATCTTTCGCGCGCTGGTGGTGGCCGGGCCCGAAGGGCTGCCGGCCGGCGCGATCGCGCAGCAGATCGGGCTGTCGCCATCGAGCCTGTCGTTTCATCTGAAGGATTTGTCGCATGCCGACCTGGTCACCGCGCGACAAGAAGGCCGGTTCATCTATTACGCGGCGAATTTCGAATCGATGAGCGGGCTCATCGGGTTCCTGACCGAGAACTGCTGCGCCGGCGCTGCCTGTGGCGTACCGGCTGCACCCGACTGCTGCGGAGGCGGCGCATGACCGGCTCGAACGTTGCACGGCCGCCAGCCGTGGCGGCCCAGCCGGCCATCGGATTCTTCGAGCGCTACCTGACCGTCTGGGTCGCGCTGTGCATCGTGCTCGGCATCGCGCTGGGCCAGACGCTGCCCGGGCTCTTTCAGCGTATCGGCCGCATGGAATACGCACAGGTCAACCTGCCCGTCGGGCTGTTGATCTGGGTGATGATCGTGCCGATGCTCGTCAAGGTCGACTTCGGGGCGTTGCATGAGGTTCGGCAGCACGTGCGGGGGATCGGCGTCACGCTCGTCGTGAACTGGCTCGTCAAGCCGTTTTCGATGGCGTTGCTCGGCTGGTTGTTCATCCGGCAGCTATTCGCGCCGATGCTGCCCGCCGGCCAGATCGACAGCTATATCGCCGGCCTGATCCTGCTGGCCGCCGCGCCGTGCACGGCGATGGTGTTCGTGTGGAGCCGGCTGACGGGCGGCGATCCGCTGTTCACGCTGTCGCAGGTCGCGCTGAACGACAGCATCATGGTGATCGCTTTCGCGCCGCTTGTCGGCCTGTTGCTGGGGATGTCGGCCATCACGGTGCCGTGGGCGACGCTGCTCACGTCGGTCGTGCTCTACATCGTCATCCCGGTGCTTCTCGCGCAAGCGTGGCGCAGGTTGTTGCTTGCCAGGGGGCAGGCGGCGTTCGACCGCGCGATGGCGACGATCGGCCCCTGGTCCATCGCCGCGCTGCTGGCCACGCTGGTGCTGCTGTTCGCGTTCCAGGGCGAGGCGATCCTGAAGCAGCCGCTGGTGATCGCGCTGCTCGCGGTGCCGATCCTGATCCAGGTGTTCTTCAATGCCGCACTCGCCTACGGGCTCAATCGCATCGTCGGCGAGAAACACAGCATCGCGTGTCCGTCGGCGCTGATCGGCGCGTCCAATTTCTTCGAGCTGGCTGTGGCGGCCGCCATCAGCCTGTTCGGTTTCCACTCCGGCGCGGCGCTTGCGACCGTCGTCGGCGTGCTCATCGAGGTGCCGGTCATGCTGCTCGTCGTGCGCGTCGTGAACCGTTCGAAGCGCTGGTACGAGCGCGCGTGAAATCATTCAGGAATCCGGATATGACCGACATCACCATCTATCACAACCCCGATTGCGGCACGTCGCGCAACACGCTGGCTCTGATTCGCAACTCGGGCGTCGAGCCTCGCGTCGTGCTTTATCTGGAAACGCCGCCGGGACGCGAAGAACTGCTTGCGCTGATCGCGGCGATGGGCGTGCCGGTGCGCGACGTGCTGCGTCGCAAGGGGACACCCTATGAAGCGCTCGATCTCGACAATCCGAAGTGGAGCGACGACGACCTGATCGGCTTCATGGTCGCTCACCCGCTGCTGATCAATCGCCCGATCGTCGTCACGCCGCTCGGCACGCGGCTGTGCCGCCCGTCCGAGCAGGTGCTCGATATCCTGCCCGATCCGCAGAAAGGGCCGTTCGCGAAGGAAGACGGTGAAATCGTGATCGATGCGGAGGGCAAGCGTGTCTGACCGCCTGAACGATCTGCCGCAAGTCGATGCCGCGCTCTTTCGCGTGCCGGACGCGAGCCGGCTGCAGCCCGCGCAGCCGTCGACGCATGCGCCTCGAATCGTGCTGCTCTACGGGTCGTTGCGCGCGCGCTCGTTCAGCCGGCTGCTGGTCGAGGAGGCGGCGCGGTTGCTGACGGCCATGGGTGCCGATGTCCGGATCTTTAATCCAGCCGGATTGCCGTTGCCTGACGATGCGCCCGACAATCACCCGAAAGTAGCGGAGCTGCGCGAGCTCGTGCAATGGTCGGAGGGCATGGTGTGGTGCTCCCCCGAGCGGCACGGTGCGATGACCGGCGTGATGAAATCGCAGATCGACTGGATTCCGCTGTCGGTCGGCGCGGTACGGCCGACGCAGGGCAAGACGCTGGCGGTCATGCAGGTCAGCGGCGGATCGCAATCGTTCAACGCGGTCAACCAGATGCGGGTGCTCGGACGCTGGATGCGCATGCTGACCATTCCGAACCAGTCGTCCGTCGCGAAGGCGTTCATGGAATTCGGTGACGACGACCGGATGAAGCCGTCCGCGTATTTCGATCGGGTCGTCGACGTCATGGAGGAACTGGTCAAGTTCACGCTGCTGACGCGCGACGTCGGCGCGTACCTGACGGACCGGTACAGCGAACGCAAGGAAAGCGCCGAACAACTGTCGCAGCGTGTGAATCAGACGCGCATCTGAATCGCTTGCGGGACGGCGGCGCGCTGGCACATCGTTCGCGCCGGGGCATCGGGATCGTGCCCGGCACGACCGTCGAGCCAGATCAGCGCGCCAGCGTCAGGAACAGATACCCCGCATAACCCGCGCCGTTCGCCAGCAACGCCCAGATCGCGAGCCCGCGGGTGCGCGCATTGAAGCGTAGCCATGCCGCCGCCACGAGCGTGATGATCACGCCGGTCAGCACTTCGGGGCGCGGCTCCCACGGCGTCAGCATGATGCCGATCGCCGGCAGCAGCGTGCCCTGGAACACCATCGCGCCGGTGATGTTGCCGAACGCGAGCGTGTCCTTCCCGCGGCGGATCCACAGCACGCTGTTGACCTTCTCCGGCAATTCCGTCGCGATCGGCACGATGATCAGCGACAGCAGCAGTGCCGACACGCCGAGTACGTGCGACACGCCTTCCACGCCGTGAATGAAGCCCTTCGCTCCGCCGACCAGCAGCGCGACGCCGATGAGCAGTTGCAGCGCGATCGTCGCGAGGTTGGTCGGCAGGCCCATGCGTGACAGGAACATCGTGTGTGGCGCCTCGGTGCCGTGCCCGGCATCGACGAGCTGGTTCGACGCGCGGAACGTCATCACGACATACATCACGTAGATGCCGACCAGCATCGTCGCGAGCAGCGCGCGCACGGCCCAGTTGTGATGCGGGACGAACATCGCGGCGGTGGCCAGCGAGAACGCGGCGAGGAAATAGTTCATGTCGCGCACGAAGCCCGTGCGTTCGGGCGCGATCGTGCCGCTCAGCCCGCGCGAGCGGATCACGGCAAGCGTCATCAGGAAGGTGGTGAGCGTCGCGAGCATCAGCGGCGCACCGAGAATCGCGCCGACGCCGATCTCCTCGTTCACGGCCTGGTTCGCCGTGCCGCCGGCGAGCGCGAGCAGCGGCACCATCGTTTCGGGTAGCGCGGTGCCGACGGCCGCGAACAGCGAACCGGTGACGCCTTCGGAAATCTTCAGGCGTTCGCCGAGATGTTCGAGCGCATTGGTGAAGACCTCGGCGGCGATGAGGATGACGATCAGCATGAACGCCAGTTCGACGAACATGAAGGTCATGCGGCACCTCCGCAGGCATGGGCGCGGACGGCGGCGATACGCGGGGAGAGGGCGGTGGGGAACATGGGGACTCCGTGGTCGGACGCTGACAAACCATGGCGCATCCGCCGACGTCCGACCAGGAACGACGCGATGCGCCCATGGTCTCGCCAGGCCGATCAGGCTGAACGCGCCACGGCCGCAGGCCGAGTGTGTTGACGCGTTCGCTTTCCGGGGACGGAAAGCAGGCTACTCCCCAAAGACGAAGGGCAGTCTAGCCGAGCGGATGGCTTTCGGCAAGCTTGCTTGTGCATATCCTTGCGTCGGATGAGGAAAGGCGCGCTCAAGGTAGGCACTCGAGCTGCTTCGGGAAGGCGTTGGGCGCGTAACCGTGTCGCGAGCGTATCGAGAATGAGAATCGCTTGCCGGATTACGGCTCCAGACCGCGCGGAAAATAAAGCGCGAACGTCGTGCACCCGTCGCGGCTCACTACCTCCACCTTCCCGCGATGCAACTCCATGATCGACTTCACGATCGCGAGCCCGAGCCCCGCATTCCGCGCCGCGCCGTGCCGCGACGAATCGATGCGGTAGAAGCGTTCGAAGATCCGTTCGACCTGCTCGGGCGGAATCGCGGCGCCGCGATTCGTGACTTCGACGACCGCGTAGCTGCCTTGCGCGGAAACGGCCAGCTCGATCGTCGACGCGGCTTCCGCATGTTCGAGCGCGTTCGACGCGAGGTTGCTGACGGCGCGCCGGAACAGCGTCGCATCCGCGACGACCGGCGCTTCGCCTTGCACGTCGATGCGCACACCGGCTTCATCGGCCAGCGCCTGGAAATACGATGCGAGCCGGCGCAGCTCGCTGCCCGCGTCGAGTTCGGCGGTCTTCAGGTGCTGCCGCGCATTGTCGGTGCGCGCGAGAAACAGCATGTTCTCGATCATCCGCTGCAGCCGTTCGCATTCCTCGATGTTCGAATCGATCAGCGCTTCGTATTCCTCGGTCGTGCGTGCGCGCGACAGCGTGACCTGCGACGAGCTGATCACGTTGGCGAGCGGCGTACGCATGTCGTGCGCGAGATCGGATGAGAACTGCGACAGCCGCACGAACGCGCGCTCGAGGCGGTCGAGCATCCGGTTGACCGACGTCGCGAGCTCACGCAGCTCGACCGGGCCGCCGCGCGCGTCGAGCCGCGCGTTCAGGTTGTGTGCCTCGATGCGCGAGGTCTGCCGGCCGAGGCTCTCGACCGGGCGCAGGCCGCGCGACGCGACCGCGTAGCCGAGAGATCGGAAGAGCGTCGTGTAGTGCAAAAGTGTGATTCATGCGTTGAGTCATGGTGGTTGTCGGACGCTGAATATGAAA